>JANXZP010000086.1 GCA_025355485.1 Pseudomonadota bacterium | reverse complement strand
TGACCGCGCGCGAGAACATCGAATATTTCGGTCGCCTGCACCAGATGCCCGAAGCAGAAATCGCCGCGCGCATCGCGATCCTGTCGAAAGCGCTGGACATGGACGATTTCCTCGATCGCCAGACCGAAGGTTTCTCGCAGGGCCAGCGCACCAAGACCGCCATCGCGCGCGCGCTGGTGCATGACCCGAAGAACGTGATCCTCGACGAGCCGACCAATGGCCTCGACGTGATGACCACGCGCGGATTGCGGGATTTCCTGCGCGGCCTGCGCGAGGAAGGACGCTGCGTGATCTTTTCCAGCCACATCATGCAGGAGGTCGCCGCGCTCTGCGATCGCATCGTGGTGATCGCGAAGGGGCGCGTCGTCGCACAGGGCAGCGCCGACGAACTGCGCTCACAGACCGGGCAAGACAATCTCGAGGACGCCTTCGTCAAGGCGATCGGATCGGCCGAAGGACTGCACGCATGAACAACCATTCGATCGCCGCCATGATCACGGTGATGCTCAAGGAATTGCGCGACCTGTTCCGCGACAAGCGCACGATCCGGATCGCGCTGATCATGGGCCCGCTGTTCGGGCCGCTGTTGATGCTCGGCGTCCTCTCGCTGGGCCAGAACCGTGTCAGCAGCCAGCTGGAAAAGCCGCTGGAACTGCCCGTGGTCGGCGCGCAGTACGCGCCGAACCTGGTCGCGTGGCTCGGCGGGCAGAACGTCGATATCCTGCCCGCGCCCGCCGATGCCGATGCAGCGATCCGCGGCCAGGACCGCGATGTGATCCTGTCGATCGGCAAGGACTTTCCGGAGAGCTGGCGCAGTGGCATGCCGGCGAAGGTGGAAATCATCCACGATACGTCGCGCCAGGATGCCGCGATCCCGGTAGAGCGCGTGGAGGATTTGTTGCGCGCTTACGGCACGACGGTTGGATCGCTGCGGCTGGTCGCGCGCGGCGTGAGTCCGACCGTGGCGACGCCGGTCATCATCGCGCACCGCGACCTGGCGACACCGGAGAGCAAGCGTGGCCTGACGCTGTTCTTCCTGCCGTACATGCTGATCCTGAGCGGGTTCCTCGGCGGCGCCCACCTGGTGATCGACGCGACCGCGGGCGAGCGCGAGCGGCAGTCCCTCGAACCCTTGCTGGCCACGCCATCGGCGCGTGCGGCGATCATGAGCGGGAAGATCGCCGCGGCCTGCTTGTTCGGCATGCTCAGCCTCGTGCTGACCCTGACCGTGTTCAAGATCAGCTTCACGCTCGCGCCGCAGACCGTGGTGAAGTTCGACCTGTCGTTGCTCACCATGTCGAAGCTGCTGCTGGTACTGGTGCCGGTGGTGGTGCTCGGTACCACCTTGCTGACCCTGATCGCGGCCTCGGCGAAGAGCGTCAAGGAAGCGCAGGGTTACATGAACCTGCTGCTGCTGATGCCGCTGATCCCGACCATGGTGCTGATGATCAATCCGATCAAAAACCAACTCTGGCAGTTCGCGGTGCCGTTCCTGTCGCAGAACCAGCTGATCATGAAACTGCTGCGGATGGAGTTCGTGAGCGCGAGCGAATGGGGCGTGTACCTGCTGGCCGGCTTCGGACTCGGCGCGGTGTTGTGGTGGATCGCCGCGCGGCTATATCACCACGAGAGGCTGGCGATTTCGGCGTAGTTTTTTGCTGCGCTCGCGCGGCAGGATTCGCGCAGTCCTGAAACAACGAAGCCGGCATAACGCCGGCTTCGTTTTTCCGTCTACGAAACGTTTGCCGTGATCAATTACCCGGGTTGAAGGCGAACGTGCGGCGTCCGCTCACCGGTTCGCCCGGCGCCTCGAACTTCCACTTGCGGATCGCTTCCAGTGCCGCATTGTCGAACACGCGGCGCGGGTTGCTGCTGACCACCGACGCACCGCCGACGCTACCGTCGGCATTGACCGTGAACGAGACCGTGACTTCGCCGGAAACGCCATCGCGCAATGCTTCGCGCGGATAGGTCGGCTGCACGCTGCTGATCACGTCCGGCAAGCCGCTGCGTGCTGGCTTGGGCGCGGGAGCCTCCACTGGTGCCGGTGCGGGCGCCGGCGCCGCCGTAGTCGGCGCCGGCCGCTGCGCGGCTGCGCTGATGTTCGGCTGACTCGGCGCCGGGCGCGTTGGTGTTGCGGTTTCCGGCGGTGCGGCGGCGGTCGCCGCCGGATGCCCCGCTGCGGCTGCCGCCGCGGCCTTGGCCTTGTCGTCTTCGGTTTTCTTCGCCAGCGCGTCCTGTGTTTTTTTCGCTTCGTCCTGCTGCGCCTTGAGTTCAGTCGCGGCTTCCTGCTGCATCATCGTACGCAGGCGCGGCAACGACGGTGCGTTGGTATCCACGCGCTCCAGAAGGGCGAAGATGCGCGCTGCCTCGACGCGTCCGGGTTCATCGCCCTTCTTGAGGTTCTGTTCGGTCGCGATCATCGCGTAGGGAAACAGATCCTGCAACGCGTTGTTGACGATCGCGTCCTTCGGATTGCGCTGGCGCAGCGCGAGGTAATACTCGATCGCGTTGTCGCCGGCGGGCGCGTACAAGCGCTTCTCGTTTTCCGCAGCCTTGGCCTTGGCCATGAGCTCGGCATCCGAGGACACCACGGCCGGGGCCGCAGCAGCAGCGGTCGATGTCGCGGCCGGCGTGGTGGTCGCTGCGGGTTCTGCCTTCTTTCCGCAGCCGGCAACGCCCAGTGCGGTCACGATGGCCACCGCCACCGCCGCTCGCTGCCAGTTTGCAGTTACCGATTGCTGCGTCATGGGACACCCCCGAAGTGAGTCGTTGGCCGAGTTTAACCAGATTTTTCGTGAATGGTGTGCGCTAGAGCCTATCTTGCTACCCCGCATGAGCCGCGTTTGCACGAAAACCGGATGCGAGCAAGGCGCGCGACGAAGGTCGTAGTTCGACTACGGCGCCGAGGGGCGCAACGCTGCGAGCGCCGGTTTTCATGCAACCCCTTCGGGACGGTGCTTGGCGGGCGCACTGCGGCGTCAGCGCCCTTGCCAAGGCAGTTGGCATTGGCGGCGGACTCTTCCTTGCATTGCACCCGCCAAGCACCGTCGCGGCCACGTGGGGTAGCAAGATAGGCTCTGCTCACTTGCCGATGCAGAAGCTGGAGAAGATCGCCCCGAGCAGGTCGTCGCTGCCGACCACCCCGGTGATTTCGCCCAGAGCAAGCTGCGCCAGCCGGAGTTCCTCGGCCGCCAGTTCGCCGGCACGTTCGACCTGCAGCCGGCGCGCGGTCGTTTCCAGATGCGTGCCGACCCGGCGCAGCGCCTCCACGTGGCGCGCGCGCGCGCTGAACGCACCTGCGGCACCATCGCCCAAGCCGGCCGCTGCGCGAAGGCGCAGACGAAGCGCATCCAGGTGCAGGCCGTTGCGCGCCGACAGCCAGAGGTCATCGGCGCGCGCATCAGGCAGCGCGTCCGGAGCCAGCAAATCGGCCTTGTTGTACAGCCACAACACGCGCGGCGCCTCGGCGAGCTCGGTCGCCAACTTCGCCCGACCCGCGTCGGCATCACGCGCATCCACGACGGCCAGCACCAGGTCGGCGCGCAACAACTCGGCGCGCGCGCGGCGCATGCCTTCGCGCTCGATCGCATCGCCCGCCTCGCGCAATCCGGCGGTATCGACCAGGGTCAGCTCGATGCCGTCCACGCGCACTGCCTCGCGCAACAGATCGCGGGTGGTTCCGGCGATGTCGGTGACGATCGCGCGCGCGTTTCCGGCCAGCGCGTTGAGCAGGCTGGACTTGCCGACATTCGGCGGACCGACGATCACCACGTGCAGTCCATCGCGCAGGCGTTGCCCGCGCGCGGCCACGACCAGCAACGCTGCCTGTTCGGCCAGTACATCGTCGAGTCGGCGCTGCAGGTCGGCGTCGGCGAGGAAATCGATTTCCTCTTCGGGGAAATCGATCGCGGCTTCCACGTGCACGCGCAATGCGGTCAACGCAGCGAGCAATGCATCGATTCGTTGCGAGAACTCGCCATCGAGCGAGCGCCGCGCCGCGCGCGCTGCGGCATCGCTGCCGGCGGCGATCAGGTCCGCGACCGCTTCGGCTTGCGCGAGATCGAGCTTGTGGTGCAGGTAGGCGCGTTCGGTGAATTCGCCCGCGCGTGCCGTGCGTGCGCCCAGTTCGAGGCAACGTCGCAGCAATTGTTGCAGGAGGATCGGACTTCCGTGCGCCTGCAGTTCGACGACGTCCTCGCCGGTGTACGAATGCGGCGCGGGAAAATGCAGCGCGATGCCGTCGTCGATGATCGCGCGATCGCCATCGCGAAATCGCGCGTGACGTGCGTGCCGAGGTCGCAAATCAAAGCCGCACAGCGCTTCGCCGATCGCACGCGCATTCGGGCCGGATAAACGCACGATGCCAATCCCGCCCGCGCCCGGCGCGGTGGCGATCGCGGCGATCGTGTCGGTGCTGGCAGCGCTCGCTTCCATCGTTCGCGCCTTCGTGGATGCCGCTTATGCGTGCGGGTGCGTCACGCGCGCGCCGGAACGCCCGGTCGGCCGTGCTTGCGCATCAGCCACCATTGCTGCAACAGGCCGAGCGCGCCGTTGGTGATCCAGTACAGCACCAGCCCCGCCGGGAAGAACGCGAACATCACGCCGAACACCAGCGGCATGATCTGCATCATCCGCTGCTGCATCGGATCGATGCCCGGCGACGGGGTCATGCGCTGGGTGACGAACATCACCAGCATGTTCAACGCGGGCAGCACGTAGTACGGATCCTGGTCGCTGAGGCTGTGGATCCAGCCCACCCACGGTGCGTGGCGCAACTCGACGCTTTCGAGCAGCACGCGATACAGCGCAAAGAAGATCGGGATCTGCACCAGCATCGGCAGGCAGCCGCCGGCCGGGTTGATCTTCTCCTTCTTGTACAACTCCAGCATCGCCATCTGATACTGCTGCTTGTCGTCGCCGTAACGTTCCTTCAGCGCTTCCAGCCGCGGTTGCACCGCGCGCAACTTCGCGAAGCTCTTGTACTGCGCTTCCGAGAACTTGAACATCGCGAGCTTGATCAGCAGCACCAGCGCGATGATCGACCAGCCCCAGTTGCCGAGCAGCCAATGCAGCTTCGACAGCAGCCAGTACAGCGGTTGCGAAAGGGTCTTGAACCAGCCGTAGTCCACGGTCAGTTCGAGCCCGGGCGCGATCGCGGGCAGCGCGTCCTGCAACTTCGGCCCGACATACAAACGCGCATCGATCGAACGACTGCCGCCTGCGGGGATCTGCATCGCGGGGCCTTTCGCGATGATGCGATAGACCGACCCACCATTCGTCGCGCCAGTCATGATCGACAACGTCGCGCCTTCCTTCGGATCGGGAATCCATGCGGCGAGGAAATAATGCTGCACCATCGCCGTCCAGCCGCCGGTCACGGTCTTGTCCAGCGCCTGGTCGAACTTCGCGAACGCGCGCGTTTCGTACTTGTCCTCGGGGCTGTACCATGCGGCGCCGACAAAGCTGTAGGTCTCGGGATTGGTCAGTCCGCCGCTCTTGGCGATGATCGGCGGCACGCGGCGCAACTGGCGGTAATCGTTGCCCGTCCACGCGACCGCGCCGTTGTTGCGGATCTCCTCATGCACGCCGACCACATAGCTGCCGCGTTTGAGGGTGTAGGTCTTGCGCACCTGCATGCCGTCAGGATCGGTCCACAGGAACGATTGCGCGATGCTTTCGCCGCCCGCTGCGAGCATTTTTTCGCCGCCGCCGCCTTCTGTCTGGTACACGGTTTCATGATTGGGCGCATGGCCGCTCGCGCTGGCAAGGCCGGATTCAGCGACAAAGAAATCCGCCGCTTCGTCGTCGAACAGCTTGATCGACGGACTGTTGCGCGCACCGGTTTGTCCGTACGTGAGCAGGTCGGCGCCGACCACGCCGGCACCGCGTGGCGAGAGGCGCAGGCGCAGCACGTCGTTGCCCAGGATCACCGGCGGCGCAGACGGTGCCGAGACGGCGGCGGCGGTTTCGGCACGCATTGCCATTGGCGGCGCGTTGGCCGCTGGCACGCCTGAAGATGGACTCGGCACACTTGCGGCTGCGACAGGAATTGCGTTGGCGCTGGCGCTCGTGGTGGCGGCAGCGACTGGCGGCGCAGCGTGATCCTGTTCCCAGGCCTGCCAGACCAGATAGGCCAGCGCCAGCCACGCGACGAGCAAGAACGTACGGGTTTGATTCATTGGGGGCGCCGCTCGTGCCGGGCCTCGCGGTCCGGTGGTGGGATGAACTCGGTGGATCAGTGGGACTCGCCGTCGTTGCCGGCGCGCGCAGACATTGTGGGGGCTGCAGGCGCCGGCTTCAACGCACATGCGCGCTGCCACAACGCAGAGAGTGCATCACGCAATGCATCCGGCGAAGCGCCGGCCGCATCGCGTTGCGCGAGCAGGACGTAATCGCCGGGTGGCAGTTGCGCGCGCCGATGCCGGAAACTTTCGCGTGCAATGCGCCTGATGCGGTTGCGCTCGACCGCGTGCGCGGCGGCGCGCTTGGAAACCGAAATGCCCAGGCGCGCCGTCGTCGGTGCATCGCCCGACCACACATGCAAACGAAACAGGGTCGCGCTGATGCGGCTACCCTGTGAAAAGGTGTGCTTGAACTGTTGCGGAGTGCGCAGACGCACACTGGGCGGGAACGTGACGGCGTCGCTGCTTGCCATCACGATTGCAGCCGACGGCGTGCGCCCCGGACGCGGATCAGACGGCGAGGCGAGCGCGGCCCTTGGCACGACGACGTGCCAGGATCTTGCGGCCGTCCGCGGTTTTCATGCGCGCGCGAAATCCGTGATCGCGCTTGCGCTTGATGTTGCTGGGCTGATAGGTGCGCTTGGTGGCCATCGCGGCACTCCGGGCAATGCGTGGGTAAGACCGCGAACTATAGCTGCGCGGCGGCGCGCGCGCAAGCTTGCCGCGCTTGGCATGGTCGCCGTTGCGCGGTTAGACTGCAGTCATTCCTGCTGTTCCCAAGCCCTGCAATTCCCAGTGGCGACGCTTGCGTCGCCCCGCGAGACCTTCCCTGTCCCCGATGCTATCCGTATGGTCCCGCTGCCTGGAACGCCTTGAGGCCGAGCTTCCGGCCGCGGACGTGCATACGTGGCTGAAACCCCTGCAGGCCGATGTTCGCGACGATCGCCTGACGCTGTATGCGCCGAACGCGTACGTGGTGGACGAGGTGCGTACACGGCATCTGGCGCGTATCCGAGAACTGGCCGACCACTTCGCTGGCACCACGATCCAGGTACACGTTGAAGTCGGCGCGATTGCGCGCGCGGCGACATCCGTCAATGCAACCAGCATGCCGAGACTCGCCGAAGCCAACGCGCCATCCACGCTCGATCCGCACTACACCTTCGATAATTTCGTCGAGGGCCGCTCCAACCAGCTCGGCCGCGCCGCCGCCTGGCAGGCCGCGCAGAAGCCCGGGGATCGTGCCCACAATCCGTTGCTGTTGTACGGCGGAACCGGGCTGGGCAAGACCCACCTGATGATCGCTGCGGGTAACCTGATGCGCGCCCATGATCCGACCAGCCGGGTGCTGTATCTGCGTTCGGAACAGTTCTTCAGCGCGATGATGAAAGCCTTGCAGGACAAGGCGATGGATCAGTTCAAGGCGCAGTTCCGTTCAGTGTCCGCGCTATTGCTCGACGATATCCAGTTCTTCGCCGGCAAGGACCGCACCCAAGAAGAATTCTTCCACACGTTCAATGCGCTGTTCGACGGCAAGCAGCAGATCATCCTGACTTGTGACCGTTATCCGCGCGAGGTGGAAAATCTTGAACCCCGACTCAAGGGGAGGTTGTCGTGGGGTTTGTCCGTCGCCATCGACCCGCCCGACTACGAAACCCGCGCCAGGATCGTGGTGGCCAAGGCGAAGGAGCGTGGACTGGATATCCCCGAGGATGTGGCGCTGCTTATGGCACGCAAGATGCGCTCGAACGTGCGCGATCTCGAAGGCGCGCTCAACACGTTGGCCGCGCGCGCGAATTTCACCAGCAGGACGATCACGGTCGAGTTCGCCCAGGAAGCCCTGCGCGGGATGTTGCATGCGCAGGAACAGGCGATCTCGATCGAAAACATCCAGAAGACCGTGGCAGACTACTATGGCTTGCAGGTCAAGGTTTTGTGGTCGAAAGGGCGGACACGCTCGGTTGCGCGGCCGCGACAGATGGCGATGGCGTTGGCCAAGGAGTTGACCGAACACAGCCTGCCGGAAATCGGCGACAAGTTTGGCGGGCGAGACCATACAACGGTGATGCACGGCTGCAAACGGGTACGCGAGTTGATCGAAACGGATGGCAAACTGCGTGAGGATTGGGAGAAACTGATCCGCAAACTCACTGAGTGAAGCTGTGGATAAGTTGGGTGTCGCTAGACGGGGGAAAAGATATCCACAGACTTTCCCACCAAATTAATAAACACACCCACAGCCTTCCACGATGCATAAAATCAATATAAAACAAGCAGATAAATGAGTTATACGGGGTTCGACAAGACACCACCACCACCAGTCTTTTACTTTTAATACATCTAAATCTTGGGGCCGCACATGCGTTTCAGCCTTCAGCGCGAAGTTCTGCTCAAGCCGCTCCAGCAAGTCGTCAACGTGGTCGAACGCAGGCACACCTTGCCGGTTCTCGCCAACCTGTTGGTCGTTGTGAAAAGCGGGCAACTGTCGCTGACGGGTACCGACCTAGAAGTCGAAATGGTCGCACGCACCGCAGTCGACGATGCGAAGGATGGTGAAACCACGATCCCGGCGCGGAAGTTGTTTGAAATCGTCCGCGCCCTGCCTGATGGCAGCAAAATTTCCCTGTCCCAAAACGACGACAAGGTCACAGTGCAGGCCGGGCGCAGCCGATTCACCTTGGCTGCGCTGTCGCCCACCGAGTTCCCGGCGATCGAGGACATTGAGCTGGTGGAGCGGGTTCGCGTTCCCGAAGCAGCGCTCAAGGAATTGATCGAGCGTACCTCGTTCGCGATGGCCCAGCAGGACGTGCGTTATTACCTCAACGGCTTGCTGTTGGATCTGCGCGAGAACTCGCTTCGCTGCGTGGCGACCGACGGCCACCGCTTGGCGATGTGCGAAACCCCGTTGCCTGCAGGCTCGCAGTCGCGCAAGCAGATCATCGTGCCGCGCAAAGGGGTGCTGGAACTGCAGCGATTGCTCGAGGGTGGCGACCGCGAGGTCGAACTGGAAGTCGGTCGCAATCACTTGCGGCTGCGGCGCGAGGACGTGACCTTCACCTCCAAGCTCATCGACGGCCGGTTCCCGGATTACGACGCGGTGATTCCGATCGGCGCCGACAAGGAGGTCCGTGTCGATCGAGAGGTCTTGCGCGCGGCACTGCAACGCGCGGCGATCCTTTCCAACGAGAAATATCGCGGCGTGAAGGTCGAGGTCAGCCCAGGCCAGCTACTGCTGGTCGCGCATAATCCCGAGCAGGAAGAAGCGCAGGAAGAAGTCGAGGCCGACACCAAGGTCGATGGCTTGGCGGTCGGTTTCAACGTGACCTATCTGCTCGATGCACTCGGCGCCTTGCGCGAGGACACGGTGCTGATCGCCTTGCGCGATGCCAACTCCAGCGCCCTGCTGCGCGAAGCCGGGAACGATCGCTGCCGCCATGTGGTGATGCCGCTGCGGCTGTGACCAGCGCGTTGTGACCGGCAACCTGCGATGCAGCTAGAACGGTTGAGCCTAGCCCGTTTTCGCGGGTTCGATGCTGTTGAGTTGCGCCCGGCGCCCGGCATCAACCTTATCACCGGAGGCAACGGGGCCGGCAAGACCACCCTGCTGGAGGCCGTCCATCTGCTGGCAAATGGACGCTCATTCCGTGGTCGGGTACGTGACGGGCTGGTGCGGCAGGGCGAACCCGATCTGGAGGTCTTTGCCGAGTGGCGCGAGCACGGCGGCCGCAAGCGACGTGCCGGATTGCGCCATTCCGGACGCGACTGGGAGGCGCGGCTGGATTCCGAGCCGGTCGCTAGCTTGGCCGAACTGTGCGCGGCGCTGGCCGTGCTCAGCTTCGAGCCGGGTAGCCACGACCTGATCGCCGGAGGCTCGGAACAGCGTCGGCAGTTCCTCGATTGGGCCTTGTTCCACGTGGAACCGGACTTCCTGCCAGTCTGGCGGCGTTATGCGCGCGCACTGAAGCAGCGCAATGCGTTGCTGAAAACCAGGCCGCGCGCCGGGTTGTTGTTACCGTGGGATCGCGAACTGGTTGAGGCAGGCGAGCCGGTGACGCGCATGCGTGCGATGTCCTTGTGTCAGCTCGAGCCCTTGCTTGCGCAAATCGCATCGCTGTATCTGCCGGAACTTGGTGCGCTCAGGCTAGAGTTTCTGCCGGGCTGGCGTCGCGATGAGCAATCGCTGGGAGATGCCTTGGCGCAGTCGCAGGAACGCGACCTGTTGCTTGGCCACAGCGGAACCGGGCCGCACCGCGCCGATTGGCGGATCGGATTCGAGCGGATACCCGGTCGCAACGCGCTGTCGCGCGGCCAGGAAAAACTTGTTGCCATCGCGTGCGTGCTGGCGCAGGGCCGCGCATACGCCAACGCGCTCGGGGAGTGGCCGATCATCGCTCTGGACGACCTGGCATCAGAGCTTGATCTCGCGCACCAGCAGCGCGTGTTGATCGACTTGGCAGCGAATGGCGCCCAAATACTGTTGACAGGCACCGAAGAACCGGCCGCGGTTGCGGCGACCGGGGTACCCGTATCGCGGTTCCACGTGGAACAGGGCAAGGTTCGCGCACTGCTATAATTACCAGTCTTCACGCAGTCCCAAACGATGCCCAACGGCATCGCGCGGGCGCATCCAGGGCCTGAGTACGCATGACCGACGACAGCACTTCCGGCGACAAGCAGAACAATACCTACGACTCCACCCGCATCACCGTCCTGCGCGGCCTCGAGGCCGTCCGCAAACGTCCGGGCATGTATATCGGCGACGTCCACGACGGCACCGGACTGCACCACATGGTCTTTGAGGTCGTCGACAACGCGATCGACGAGGCCCTGGCCGGCTATTGCGACCGGGTCGAGGTTGTGCTCCATGCCGACGGCTCGGTGTCGGTCTCCGACAACGGGCGAGGCATTCCGACCGACATCCACAAGGAAGAGGGTGTGTCTGCGGCCGAGGTCATCATGACCGTGCTGCACGCCGGCGGGAAGTTCGACGACAACAGTTA
>JANXZP010000074.1 GCA_025355485.1 Pseudomonadota bacterium | reverse complement strand
ACGAACAGCAAGCCGCCCTGGAACCCGGTTCTGGTCGCAGACGACGGCACGGATTACAACGACGGCGAGATCCATTCCTCGATGAAAGGTCGAGGTCTGGGCGACTGCTGGTCCATCGAGACATGGACTTGGGACGGCAGGACGTTCGTCGAAACCGCATCGTCGATCACTGGCATGTGCAAACTGGTCGCAGCCGGTGGACCGTGGGATCTGCCGACGATCGTCACAGACGTGCGGCGCACGAAATAGAAGGATTTCGATGGGACTGGTTCGGCGCTGTCGTCCATCAAGGGAGCGGCCAATCGCCGCAGCGCGGCGCATGCGCGTACGGGCCTTCGGGAGAACCCATCAGCGGCGCGATCACCAACTGCCGCTATTCGGCATCGACGCCCAAGGCTCGGCGGGAGGCCGTGCTTCACATTTCTGCAGCAGTTCGATCGAGATCCGATCCGGCGAACGCACGAAGGCCATGTGGCCGTCGCGCGGCGGGCGGTTGATCGTCACGCCCATCGCCTGCAGGTGCGCGCAGGTCGCGTAGATGTCGTCGACGCGGAATGCGAGGTGGCCGAAATTGCGCGCGCTGCCGTAGTCCTCGATCGAATCCCAGTTGTAGGTGAGCTCGATCTCCGCCTCGGGACTTTCCGGCGCGGTCAGGAACACCAGGGTGAACTTGCCGGCGGCGTTATCGACGCGCCGCGTTTCGCGCAGGCCCAGGCCTTCGCAGAAGAACCGCAGCGTCGCATCAAGGTCGTGGACGCGGACCATGCTGTGCAGGTATTTCATCGCATCGGCCTCAGTCGAGGAACAGGTCGGTGAGCAGCGGCTGCGAAGGATCGACCGCGTAGCCGGAGAAATCGGAAACGCCGCGCTCGCGCAGGATGTCCTCGTCGATCACGAACCGTCCGCACATCTCCCGCGATGGCGTGGCAAGGATCGCGTGCGCGGCATCGGCGACGATGTCGGGCCGGCGGCATTGCGATACGGAGACGCCCGGGATCATGTTGATCGCGTCGGTCGCGATCACCGTGCGCGGCCACAGCGCATTGACCGCAACGCCCTGCGGGCCGAACTCCGCGGCGAGACCGATCGTCACCAAGCTCATGCCCATTTTCGCGAGCGTATAGCCGGTGTACGGCGCCCACCATTTCGGATCGAGGTTCGGCGGTGGCGCAAGCGTGAGGATGTGCGGATTCGGCGCCTTCAGCAGTTCCGGCAGGCACGCCTGCGAACACAGGAACGTGCCGCGCGCGTTGACCTGTTGCATCAGGTCGAAACGCTTCATCGGCGTGTCGAGCGTTCCGCGCAGCCAGATCGCGCTCGCGTTGTTGACCAGGATATCGATCCCGCCGAACACATCGATCGCCGAAGCGACCGCAGCGCGGACCTGGTCTTCCTCGCGGATGTCGCACTGGATCGCAAGCGCGCGGCCGCCCGCTTCCTCGATCGCGCGCGCGGCAGTGTGGATGGTGCCGGGCAGCTTCGGATTGGCGACCGACGATTTCGCCGCGACCACGATGTTCGCGCCGTCGCGTGCGGCACGCAAAGCGATCGCCAGGCCGATGCCGCGAGACGCGCCGGAGATGAGCAGGGTCTTGCCGCGCAGGTCGGCCATGTTCATGGTTCCTCACTGATCGTTGGAACAGTGTAGTCGCGATGCCGCGCACCCGCTGCCGCGCCGATCGCTACTCGGGCTGCAAGCGCGGGATCAATTCGAGCAGATGTTGCAGGCGCGCTTCCGGATCCGATTCCTGCAGCAAGACCTGGCGGTCGCCGGTTGCGATTGGCAGCAGCTCCGCAAGCCGCCAGCTTACCCACGCTGCATCCTTGTATGCCGACGCATCCGCGCGTGCATGCGCCCCGCCCATGTGCTCAATCAGACGCCGCAGCAGCGTCGCAAGCAAGTCGTGTTTGATCGCCAACGGGATCGGCCCCGATTCGTCCAGCCATGCGATGTCGGCGACGATCAATCCGTTGTCGCGCACATGCGTGCGCTCGACATGGAAGCGGCGCGCGCCCTGCACCGTGATGCCGAGCAGTCCGTCGGGCAAGGTGGTGAAATCGACAATGCGCGCTTCGGTGCCGATCGCGACCGGCGACGCCGCCGCGCCGGCTTCGCGTCCATCGAGGATCAGGCAGACGCCAAAGCCACTGCCATCACGACCGCATTGGCGCACGAGGTCGAGATAGCGCGGCTCGAAAATCCGCATTTGCAGTTGCGCGCCGGGAATCAGCACCGCATGCAGCGCAAACAACGGCAGGGAAACCGACGGCGTGGCTGCCCGTGGCATGTCGTGATGACCTTCAGTCGTTGCTGCGGCCATGTGGCGAGTCTAGCAACGCTCGTACATCGCTTGCATCAGGATTGAAGCGCAGCGAGAAACCGCCGCGGCGCGCCTTCAAAACCGCCGTTCGACATGAACACCACATGGTCGCCATCGTGTGTCGTGGTCGCCAGTCGCGCGATCAATGCATCGACATCGGCGACGGCGGTGCCTTCGCCGCGCAATGCGGAAATCACTGCGCTCGCATCCCACGGCAATTCCGCGCGCTGCAGGAACACGACCGCGTCGGCGCCGGCTAGCGACGGTGCGAGTTCGGCGGCGTGCGCGCCCAAGCGCATCGAATTGCTGCGCGGCTCCATCGCGACGACGATCCGCGCACTTCCGACGCGTGCACGCAGGCCGGCGAGCGTGGTGCGGATCGCGGTCGGATGGTGCGCGAAATCATCGTACACGGTGATGCCACGTGCGTTGCCAAGCACTTCAAGCCGCCGTTTCACACTGCGGAAATCAGACAGCTTCGGAATCACCTGTGCGAGATCGACCCCGACCGCATGTGCCGCCGCGAGCGCCGCCAGCGCATTCATCACATTGTGGCGGCCAAGCAAATTCCAGCGCACGACGCCGACCTCGACACCGTGATACAGCACCGCGAATTCCGAACCATCGTCGGCAATCGGCCGCGTCGTCCATTCGGCATCGCCTTGCAACTCGAAGCGCTCGACCGGCGTCCAGCAGCCCATCGCAAGGACTTCGGCGATGCGCGCGTCCTCGCCGTTGACGATCAATCGTCCGTTTCGCGGAACCGTGCGCACGAGATGATGGAACTGGCGCTGGATCGCGGCGATGTCGGGGAAGATGTCGGCGTGGTCGTATTCGAGGTTGTTGAGGATCGCGACCCGCGGCCGGTAATGCACGAACTTGCTGCGCTTGTCGAAAAACGCGGTGTCGTACTCGTCGGCTTCGACCACGAACTCCTTCCCCGAGCCAAGCCGCGCGGAGACGCCGAAATTCTCCGGCACGCCGCCGACCAGGAATCCCGGATCGCGGCCTGCGGCTTCCAGTATCCACGCGAGGATTGAGGTCGTCGTGGTCTTGCCGTGGGTGCCCGCGACTGCGAGCGTGGTGCGGCCTGGCAGCACGTTCTCGCGCAACCATTCCGCGCCCGAGGTGTAATTCATCTGCGCATCGAGGACGTGCTCCACCGCCGCATTGCCGCGCGACAACGCATTGCCGACCACCACGCAGTCGGTATCGGCCGCGATGCTTTCCGGCGCATAACCCTGCGACAGCGCAATACCGAGCGCTTCGAGCTGGGTACTCATCGGCGGATAGATGTTCTGGTCGCTGCCGGCAACGTCGTGGCCCAGCTCGCGCGCGAGCGCCGCAACACCGCCCATAAAGGTGCCGGCGATGCCGAGGATATGCAGTTTCAAGGGATGCCTTTCGATCGCGCGGAGTACGTGGCTGAATAATATTTTTCAAGCATTGGCGTACATCTCGAGGAGTTCGTCGCTCCGACTGGAATCCGAGACATGGAGAATGATCGTGTTATCCAGTTCGACATCATAAAAATGAAAAGAGAAGTTTTTCGCAATCCAGAACGCATCTTCCAGTGGTTCCGACGGGTGCCAAGTTGTCACAACGAAATCTTTCTCCTGTATATCGCCAAAGTCGAATGCCTCGAGATTGGCCAAGTCAACAGAGTCGTCCCACGTGGTGCACTGATTTCCCCAAACCATCATGTACAAACATCCCGTGCGGACTAACCACCGACTCACGGCCATTTGCCACTCGGAAGACACAAGCGACTCAATCACTACCAGCGACTTGCAAGGCCTTAAACGACTGATGTCCGGCAGCGTAACGCCGTGTGAAATTTGCAGATATTCGAGCATTGTCTGGGAGAGCCAGCGTGCTCAGATCTTCACGCGTAACGGCTATCCAGCGCCTCGACGACCCGCTCGAACACGGCTTCCATCGAACCCACACCGTCTACTGCGGTGAGTTTTTGCTGGTGGCGATAGAACTCGATCACCGGCGCCGTCTGCTCTTCATAAACCTGCAGGCGTTTGCGCACGGATTCGGGATTGTCGTCGGCGCGGCCTTCGGCTTTTGCGCGACCGGCAATGCGCGCAATCAACAGTTCGGTATCGACGTCGAGTTGGATCGCGCGTTCAACCGACTGGCCGAGGCGCGCGAGCAATGCGTCGAGGGAATTGGCCTGCGCGAGGTTGCGCGGGTAGCCGTCGAGGACATAACCGCCGCCGGTGTCGCCCTGCGACAGGCGCTCTTCCAGCATCGCGAGCACGATGTCGTCCGACACCAACGCGCCAGCCTCCATCACGGCTTTCGCCTGCAGGCCGAGCGGCGTGCCGACTTTCACCGCCGCGCGCAGCAGGTCGCCGGTGGAAATGTGCGGGACGCGGTAATGGTCGCGCAGGCGGGTAGCCTGCGTGCCTTTGCCGGAACCCGGCGCGCCGAGTAGTACCAATCGCATGCTTGAGATTCCCGAAATAGTGGCATCACCGGACGCGGACTGTGAGCGCATCGGATTGCTACACTCGATGCAATTCCAGGCCGCGCCGCTATGCGGATGGGTTCACGCTAACCGTTGCCGGCCGGGCAAGTCAAATCAAGCCTTCGAAGGGTTTCAGCCATGGGCAAAGGCAATTTGCTGTACGCGCAATCCGGCGGGGTCACGGCGGTGATCAATGCGACTGCGTCGGCGGTGATCCAGGCCGCGCGCCGGCACAAGGTCAAGGTGCTGGCTGCGCGCAACGGGATTCTTGGCGCTCTGCGCGAGGATCTGATCGACACTTCGAAGGAATCCATTGCCGCGATTCGCGCGCTCGCGCACACGCCCGGCGGCGCGTTCGGGTCGTGCCGCTACAAGCTGAAATCGCCGGATGTCGACCGCGCGCCGTACCAGCGACTGATCGATGTGCTGCGCGCCCACGACGTGCGCTGGTTCCTCTACAACGGCGGCAACGATTCGGCCGACACCGCGTACAAGCTGTCGCAGATCGCCGCCGACTTCGGCTATCCGCTCGCCTGCATCGGCGTGCCGAAAACCGTCGACAACGATCTCGCCGTGACCGACTGCTGCCCGGGCTTCGCATCTGCGGCGAAATACACCGCCGTGTCGGTGCGCGAAGCTGCGCTCGATGTCGCTGCGATGGCCGACACATCGACCAAGGTCTTCGTGTACGAAGCGATGGGCCGCCACGCGGGCTGGCTCGCGGCCGCGGCGGGCATGGCTGGCAGCAAACCCGATGATGCGCCGCAGATCATCCTGTTTCCCGAACGCACGTTCGACGAAGCAGCATTCCTGGCGAAAGTGAAAACCACAGTCGCGCGCGTGGGCTGGTGCGTGGTGGTCGCGTCCGAAGGCGTGCGCAATGCTGAAGGGCATTTCCTTGCCGAAGCCGGCAGCACCGATGCATTCGGCCATTCGCAGCTCGGCGGCGTCGCGCCGTACCTTGCGGGATTGGTGAAAAAAGCGCTCAGCATGAAGGTGCATTGGGCCTTGCCCGACTACCTGCAACGTTCCGCGCGGCATCTCGCATCGGCAACCGACCTCGCCCACGCGCTGGCCGTCGGCGAAGCGGCCGTCGAGTACGCGATGAAAGGCATGAACGCGGTGATGCCGGTGATCGTGCGCACGCCCGATGCGCCGTATCGCTGGAAGATCGAAGCCGCGTCGCTGGCGAAACTCGCGAATCGCGAAAAGAAACTTCCGAAGAATTTCGTCCGCCGCGACGGTTACGGAATTACCGAAACCGCCCGGCGCTATTTCGCGCCGCTGCTGCGCGGCGAAGCGCCGCCGCCTTACCGTGCAGATGGATTGCCGGACTACGTTGTGCTGAAGAATATTGCCGTGCCCAGGAAACTTCCGGCCTGGGTCGGCTGAGATTCAACCGCAACCTTTCGGGGCCAGCACCACAGCCGTAAACAGCGGCGCCGCGACAGCTTGCTTCGGCTTGTCGAGATACAGCCGCGAGCGGCCCTGCGGATCGAGTTCCGGCGGTGTGGCATTGCCTTCGCGACGCCAGATCTCGATCGTCGCGATGCACGCCGGCGCATCGGCGCGCGGGACGCGGATGCGGTCGTTGAGGATCCAGCCGGACTCCGTCGTCGGCGCCTGCTTCAAGCCGGACGCCTCGACATACACCGCGCGCTGGGCGCAGCGGCCGCCCTGCACTGCTTCAAATCGGTAGGGAGCCTCGGCGGCAGCGCCGGTAAACTGCCCTTGCAGGCGCACGCAGGCCTCGGGGATGGTGCGCAGGGTATGCAACTGGCCGACCGCCTGCGGGCTGGCCGTTTCGCGCTGGATCTCGGGCTGGACGCCATCGGCGGCGTGGGCAACCGGCGCCAGCGCGCACAGCATGGCGGATACGACGAACACGGTGTCTGCGGCACGTAGCATGGCGGATTCCAGGTGAAATTCAGTCCGCAGGCTGCCACGTCTGCGCTGAACCCCGCCCGCACAGTTGGCGCGACCGGCCAGCTTTGCCATACTTCACCGGTTCAGCCGCCCCTGGCGGCCGGATCCATCGAGTCACCATCCAATCGAAACATCATTGACTGGCAACGGCCAGGGGAGCGCTTTCATGCTTGAGCAGTATGGTTTGTGGCTGG
>JANXZP010000067.1 GCA_025355485.1 Pseudomonadota bacterium | reverse complement strand
TGGCTTGAAGCGATCACGAAGAAACGCCGTATCCCCTGGGTTTCTCTGGCGATCGCAACGCTTGTGCTCGCCAGCTTCGCCTGGGGCTACTGGCACGGCGGCGCGCACCTCGGCACGACGTTGCTGCTGACCTGGATCGTGCTGACCGCAGTCGGCGGTGCGATCGGCTGCATCGCCGCTGGCGGACATCCGCTCAGCGTGCTCGCCGCCGCGCTGTGGTCGCCGTGGAAGCCGTTCCATCCAGGCATTGCGTCAGGCACGGTGAGCGGTCTGGTCGAAGCGTGGGTGCGCAAGCCGACCTATCAGGATTTCATGCGCCTGCGCGACGATGTCGGCAGCCTGCGCGGTTGGTACCGCAACCGCGTCTCGCGCGTGTTCCTGAATTTCTTCCTCACTTGCCTCGGCACCATCGCCGGCGAGGTGATCGCCATCGCACGCATCGCCGGCAAGCTGGGGTGAAGAGGAGCGTTTGCGAACCGCAGGTTCGCGTGACGATGAACGCCTGAGCGCCAAGTGCGAAGGCCGAGGCGCACAGCGAACGCTACGCCCTACTCCGCAACCAGTTCCGTCTTGCGACCCAGCGGCGCGCGTTCGCGCGCACGCCTGATGATCGCGACCGTCCAGCCGCGGATATCGTCGAGGGTCGCGTAGATGGTCGGCAGGAACATCAGGCTGACCACGGTCGAGAACGCGAGGCCGCCCGCGATCGCGCGCGCCATCGGGTAATACGCCGGGCCGTCGCCGCCGATCTGGGTGCCGCCGATGCACAACGGCAGCATGCCGACGATCGCGGTACCCATCGTCATCAGGATCGGACGCAGGCGTTCCTTGCAACCTTCGACCAGCGCCTCGGTGCGATCCATTCCGGCCAGCCGCAACGTGTTGATGTGCGCGAACAGCACGATGCCGTTGTTCACCACCACGCCCATCAGCACCAGGATGCCGATCGCGGCCATGATCGTGAAGGTCGTGCCGG
This sequence comes from Pseudomonadota bacterium, assembly GCA_025355485.1. GTDB lineage: Bacteria > Pseudomonadota > Gammaproteobacteria > Xanthomonadales > Xanthomonadaceae > SZAS-103. The sequence continues at coordinate 8,553 of JANXZP010000067.1, read as the reverse complement.
TGATCCAGAACAGCCAGAACATTCCCAGCGCCGAAAACACGATGCTGCTGATGATCGCGCTCGGCAGCAGCAGCGATTCGAACAGCGCCGCCATCACCAGGTACACCATGAACAGCGCGATCAGCGTGTTCATGCCCATCTGCGAGCCGGCATCGTCGTCCTGCTGGAACGAACCACCGAAGTTGTAGCGGTAACCGGCCGGCATTTGCGTCGACGCGAGCACGGCCTCCATCGCCTTGCGCGCCTGTTCGGTGGTGACGCCAGGAGGCAAGTTGGCCTGGATGGTGAGCGTAGTCTGCCGGTTCTGCCGCGAGATTTGCGACGCACCCTTGCGCACCGCGACGTCCACCACCGAGAGCAGCGGAATGCTGCTGCCGTCCTTGCGCCGCAAGGTCAGGGTGGACAGATCCTCCATCCGGTAATGTTCAGCGCCGGCGAAACGCACCCACACCGGCACGTCGCCGCCGCGCGTGCGGAACTCGTGTAGCGGCGCGCCGCGCAGCGCGATGCCTACGTAGCTCGCGACATCCTGCGCGCTGAACCCGTAGGCGGCGGCACGATCGCGATTCACGGTGACCGCGACCTCGCTGGTTTCGTCGCCGGTATCGACGCGCACGTCGCGCAATTCCTTGCTCTTCGACAGGATCGCGACAAGGTTGTCGGCGATGTCGCGCAAGGTCGCGGTCGAATCGCCGTTGATGAACAACTGGATGCCTTGATCGTTTCCGCCACCACCACCGGGGCCGTTGTCGCCCTGGAATCCGATCGTCGCACGTGCGCTTTTCGGCAACTCCTTGCGGATCATTTCCTGCACTGCCTCGGACGCCATCAGTCCCGGCTGCGACTTGCGCAGCAGCAGGCGGTCGATCAGCCGAGGTTGCGGATCGACCAGGGTGACGAAGGTTCCGGCGCCCTGCCCCGGGCTGAAGAACGAATAGATCTGCTTGATCTGGTAGCGCTTGCGGCGCGCATCGAGGAAGTCCTCGACGTGCTTCACTTCGGTCGAAATCTGGTCGAGGCTGTAGGCGCCCTTGAAATTGTAGAACAGGTTGATCCGCCGACCGACGTCGTTCTTGAACATGTCGAACTGGGTGAGCTTCGCGGGCACGAGGCTGAGCAGCACGATCGCGGCGATGCCGAGGATCGCCTTGCCGCGGTGCGCGAGCGTCCAGCGCAGTGCGCGCGCGTACCAGCGCGTCAGTTTCGGCACGAAGCCGTGTTGCGTCGTCACCGCCGGCGGCGTCTTCAGCCGCGCGGAGATCATCGGGATCAGGCTCACCGCGACCAGCCACGAGGCCAGCAGCGCGATCGTTATGGTGATCGCGACCTCGCCCAGGAACACCGTGATCTGGTTGCGCGCACCGAACAGGTTCGGCAGGAAAACAATAATGCTGGTCAGGGTGCCGGCGCTGATCGCCATCTGCACCGCGCGCGTGCCTTCGATCGCACAGCGCATCGGATCGCCGGGATATTTTTCGCGGAACTGGTAGATGCTCTCGACCACCACCACCGCGTTGTCCACCAGCATGCCGATGCCGAGCAGCAGGCCCATCATCGACAGGATGTTCAGGCTCATGCCCATGAACGACATCGCGCCGAGGGTGATCACGATGCAGATCGGGATCGCCAGGCTCACCATCAGCGTCGACGGCCAGTGGCGCAGGAAATAGAACAGGATCAACAGCGACAACAACGAACCGACGATACCGGCCTGCACGAGTTCGTTGATCGAATCGGTCACGCCCTTGGCCTGGTCTCCGACGAGGTTCAACTGGACGCCGGTGAACTCCGGCTCGGTGCCGATGCGGTTCATCTCGGCGAGCACCGCGCGCGAGACATCCACCATGTTCGAGTTGCGTTCGCGATAGACATTGATGCCGACCGCCGGTCGACCATCGAGGCGTCGGCCGATGTCCGCTTTTTGCGGTTGCAGGTGGATATCGGCGATGTCGGCCAGTTTCAGGCCTTGCGGATTCAGCACCAGGTTGCGCAGTCCGTCGAGGTTGTTGATCTCGCCGACCGGCTTCACCCGGATACGCTGCTGGCCGTCGTCGATCTCGCCCGCGGACACCGAAAAATTCGCCGCCTGCAGGCTCGCCGCGAGATCGTTCAGGCTCAATCCGTGCGCGGTCAGGCGCTCGGGAGCGATTGCGATCTCAACTTCCGGCGGAAACGCGCCGGTGATCTCCACCCGTGCCACGCCTGCGATGCGTTCGATCGGTTTCTGCACCAGGTTCTGGATCATCTGGTACTCGCCGCGGAAATCGCGATTGCTCGCGAAACGGATCTGCAGCATCGGCTGGTCGCTGGGCGAGAACTTGAGCACCTGGTAACGCTGCAGGTCCTTCGGCAGGTCGGCGCGGATCGCATCGAGCCGGTCGTGTGCCTCGGACGCGGTGATCCCGATATTGCGATTCCAGTCGGTGAACAGCATCTGGATCTGCGCACCGTCCGGCCCGCTGGTGGAGTTCATTTCCTTGATGCCGGACAAGGTCGCGAGCGACTCCTCGGCCGGACGCGTGATCGTGCGTTCGACTTCCTCCGGCGTGGAGCCCGGGTACGGCAGGTTCACCAGCACGAACGGGAAATTGATCTCCGGAAACTGCTCCAGCGGCAGGCGGAAGGCGGCGATGATGCCGATCACCACCAGCGTGACGTAGAACATCACAGCCGTGACCGGCCGGCGCAGGCTCAGTTCGGCAAGACTCATGGCTGCGTTGTCTCCACGATGGTTCCACCGGAAGTTTCATCGCCGTGCGACGCGGCGGCATGCGCAGCGGCCGCACGCAGGCCGCGTTCGCGCCACTTCGCATCCGAGCTGCGATCCAGCAGGTCGTACATCACCGGAATAACGACGAGCGTGAGCAACGTCGACACCAGCAGGCCGCCGATCACGGTGATCGCCATCGGCGCGCGTACTTCGGCGCCGTCGCCGCCGAAGAACGCCAGCGGCGCGAAACCGAACAATGCGGTCAAGGTGGTCATCACGATCGGCCGCAACCGCGAGGTCGCGCCCTGGAAGATCGCATCGCGCTTGGCCACGCCCTGCTCGCGCAACTGGTTGACCTTGTCCACCAGCAGGATCGCGTTCTTCACCACGATGCCAACCAGAAGGATCATGCCGATGAACACCACGATCGAGATCGGCGAACGGGTGATCCACAACGCCATGACCGCACCGACGATCGCGAGCGGGATGGTGAACAGGATCACGAATGGGTGCAGCAGCGACTCGAACTGCGAGGCCATCACCAGATACACCAGGAAGATCGCCAGCGCGAACGCGAACAGCAGCGAGCGGATCGATGCGTCGAGTTCCTCGCCCTGCCCGCCGATATGCAGGCGTACGTCGGCGCCCAGCGGGTTCTTCGCGACCAAGGCGTTGACTTCCTTCACCGCCGTGCCGAGGTCGATGTCGCGCAGGTTCGCCGACACGACTGCCACGCGCACCTGGTCGACGCGATGGATTTCGCTGGGGCCGACCGTCGCGACCACGTCGGCAACCGAGTCGAGCGTCACCGGATGCGCGCTTTCGGGATTGATGATGATCTTGCGGATCGACGCGACCGAGTTGCGATCGGCTTCGCGCGCACGCACCAGCACGTCGATCTTGCGGTCGCGGAAACTGTAGCGCGTCGCCACTTCGCCGCGCACCTTGCGCACCACCTGGTCGGCGATCTGGCGCGTGGTCAGCCCGAGCGCGGCGGCGCGATCCTGGTCGAACTTGATCTGCACTTCCGGAAAGCCTTCCTCGACGGTGGACTTGATGTCGGCGAAGTGCGGCGAACCCTGCATCAGCCGGGTGAGCTTGCGTCCGGCCTTTGAGACTTCATCAAGATCCTGCCCGCGCAGTTCGATTTCCAACGGCGTGGAGAAACTGAAAATCTCCGGCCGCCCGAATTTCGTCTGCACGCCCGCATGTTCCTGCATGGTCGCGCGCATCGCTTCTGTCTCGCGCGCCTCGGACGCCTTGGTGATGCCAGCACCCATGATCACGTCGAGCTTGGCGATGTTCTCGCCGGACTCGGTCGGATTCGCGTCGAGCCGCGTGCCGGTGCCGCTGACGCCGTACAGCGCCTGCACCCCCGCGTCTTTCCCGTGCTTGAGTTCCAGCGCGCGCACCAGCGCATCGGTTTCGCGCAATTGCGTGCCCGCCGGCAGCTTGGCGGTGAGCTGGAATCGATCCTGCGCGAATTGCGGGATCAGATCGGTGCCGAGCGTGCTCGCGATCAACAGCGCCACCGCAAATGCAACGGCTGCGCCGCCGAGGATTGGCAACGGATGCTCGATCGCTTTCGGCAACAAGTCGCGATAGCGCGCTGCGGCCCAGTCATACGGCTTGAGCACCCACACGCCGACCGGACGCAGCACGTTGCCGAGCAACCAGCCGACAGCGCGCCCGACCGCAGCAATGCACCAGCTGAACGCGAACACGACATAAGGCACACCGAACGACTTCCAGCTCGATTTGGTGCCATGCACGACATCGCGATCGAGTGCCATCGGCGCCTTCGCCTTCAGCGACGACAGCATCGGGATCAGCGTCAGCGACACCACCAGCGAAATCATCAGCGCGATCGACACGGTCAGCGCCTGATCCTTGAATAATTGCCCGGCGACGCCCTGCACGAACACCAGCGGGAAGAACACCGAGACCGTGGTCAGGGTCGATGCGACGACCGCCATGCTGACTTCGCGGGTGCCGGTGATCGCCGCATCGAGGATGCCCAGCCCGCGTTCGCGCGCCTTGGCGATGCTCTCGAGCACCACGATCGAATCGTCCACCACCAAGCCGGTCGCGAGCGCCAGGCCAGCCAACGACATCACGTTGAGGTTGAGCCCGAGCCGTCCCATGAAGAAGAACGTGGTGACGATCGACACCGGCAGCGACAAGCCGATCACGAAGGTGCTCCAGCCGTCGTGCAGGAAGAAGAATATGATCAGGATCGCGAACAGGCCGCCGAGCAGCGCCTCGTTGCGCACTTCATGCAACGCGCTCTGGATGAAGATCGACTGATCCTGGATCGTGGTGAGCTCGGTGCCGTAGGGCAGTTCCTTCTTCAGGTTCTCGAGCGCGGACTTGACCGCCTTGGCGACGTTGACAGTGTTCGCGTCGCCTTCCTTGTAGATCGCGAGCTCGACCGCTTCCTGGCCGCCGAGACGGATGATCGCCTCACGCTCCTTGTAGCCCTGAGAGACATTCGCGACATCGCGCAGGCGGATCGGCACGCCATCCTGGTTGGCGATCAGCAGCTCGCGGATCTGGTCGAGGTTGGTGAACTGGTTGACTGTGCGCACCAGGTAGCGCTGCGTGCCTTCCTCGATGCGGCCACCGGAGATGTTGACGTTCTCCTGCTTCAGGCGGTCGATCACCTGCCCGACCGACATCTTGTGTTGCGCGAGGCTGTCCTGGTCGATCGCGACGTCGACTTCGTCTTCCAGACCGCCAGCAACCTTGACCGCGGCGACGCCGGCGACCGGTTCGAGGCGTTTCTTCAGCTGTTCCTCGGAGTAGCGGCGCAACCGCATCAGCTCGGCTTGTTCGGAGATCGCATTGCCAGCGACCTGGGCCGGGCCTGCCTTGGTCGTCAGTACCAACCGCATGATCGGCTCGGTAGACGGATTGAAACGCAGCAGCACCGGCGGTGAAACGTCCAGCGGCAATTGCAGCACCTGTAGCTTGTCGCGCACGTCGATGCTGGCCTGGTCCATGTCGGTGCCCCAAGCGAACTCCAGCACCACGTCGCTCTGGCCGGTGCGCGAGGTCGAACTGAGCTTGCGCAGGTTCTTCACCACGCCGACCGCTTCCTCGACCGGCTGGCTGACCAGGGTTTCGATCTCGGTCGGCGCCGCGCCGGTGTAATCGGTGCGCACGGTGAGCGTCGGATAGCTCAGGTCCGGCAGCAGCCCGACTTTCAGGTCGGACAGCGCAATCACGCCGAACAGCACGAAGGTGAAAGTCACCATCGCCACGGTGACGCGGCGGCGGGTCGACAGCGCGATCAATCCGCCGCCGGGAGTTGGCGGCGCTTGCGATGGAATCGGCGGCTGCATCAGTGCTTGACTCCGCTTGCGGCCTGCGCATCGGTCGGCGATTTCTGCGCGGCCGCAGCGCTGCCGATCACCTCGACCTTGGCGCCATCGCGTATCGCGACCTTGCCGGCGGTGACCACCGAGTCGCCTTCATTCAACCCGCTGCGCACTTCGGCAAGTTCGCCATCGATGTAGCCGAGCTTGAGCGATACGCGCACGGCCTTGCCGTCGCGCACCGCATACACGGCTGGCTCGCCCTCATCCTCCAGCAACGCCACGCGCGGAACCGTCAACGCGTCGGTGCGCTTGTCGTACACGATGCCGATGCGCCCGAACATGCCCGACTTCAGGCCGCCGTCGCCGGGAAATGCGCAGACTACGCGGAAGGTACCGCTGCCGGCATCCACCACCGGACTGATGCGATCGATCGTACCGGTGAACTGCTTGCCGCCGACCGCGTCGACCTGCATGACGACAGCGAGGCCGGCTTTCATCGTCGCGAGTTCTCGCTCGGGCACGTTGAGCACCGCTTCGAGCTTGCTGTCATCGACGATGCGGAACAAGGCCGCGTTGAGCTGCACCAGGTTGCCCTGCTTGACCATGCGCTGCGCGACCACGCCTGCAATCGGCGCGGTGACGCTGGCGTAGGACAGTTCGAGCTGGGCGATATTGAGCGCGGCGCGCGCATTGTCTAGGTCGTAGCGGATCTGGTCGTTCGCCTCAGCGCTGACCAGTTTGGCCGCGACCATTTTCTGCGAACGCGCGTAATTGCTTTCCAGCTTGCGCACCGTCGCTTCGGCCTGCGCGACGCTGAGGCGCTGGTGCTCGCTGTCCAGGCGCGCGAGCACCTGACCCTTGTGCACGCGCTGGCCTTCCTCGGTCAGCAACTCGAGAACGATGCCCGACGCTTTCGACACCACTTGCGCCTCACCAGGCGCGTCCAGCGACGCGGTGCCGCTGTAGCTCGCGGTGATCGGACGGCGTGCGACCTTCGCGACCTCGACCGGAACGGCGGTGTCTTCCTTCTTGCAATCCGCGCCGTCCTTGGCGTCCTTGTCGCACTTGGCGTCCTTGTCCTTGGCATCGGACTTGGACGCGGTGTCGGTGGCCTTGGCGGTGCCGGCGTCGCTGCGTTTGCAGGCCGGCAAAACGAGCACGAATGCGATCAGGACCGGCGCAAGCAACAGCAGGCTGCGACGCTGCGGCGAGGCGGAGGGGGACGATATCGGTGACGGATTGGAGGGCTTCATCGTGGCCTGTATCAAGCTGGTTATGGTGTTGTATCTAAGTATAACACCTATTGAGCCCGGACGATTCCGAGCGTGCCGCAGTGTGGGTGAACCGGATGCCTCCCGCATCTGCGTGAAGTCACCATGACGCATGGCACTGCAACGTTTCGCGGCGCAGATGCATCGGAACCGCCGACGCCGAACATGCTTCGCGTGACGGTCAGTTCGCCGACAGGCTTTATCGGAATTGTCAGCCGCTTGCGCGGTCACGTTATACTTCGCGCCTTGCCATCGCCGACGATGCCTCACGATGAAACCAGTGTCGTTCAAGCCAACCTTTTTGATAATCGCCGGCTTCGCGCTGGCGTTCGCTGACCTCGCCGTCGCCGCCAAGGGCGATCCGGTCGAAGGCAAGAAGCTGGTCTACACCTGCACCGGCTGCCACGGCATCCCCGGCTACAAGAACGCGTATCCGAACTACCACGTGCCCAGGCTAGGCGGGCAGAGCGAGCAGTACCTGATCAACGCGCTGACCGAATACAAAAGGGGCGAGCGCAACCATCCGACCATGCATGCGCAAGCCGAGAGTTTCTCGGCGCAGGACATCGCCAACATCGCGTCGTATCTGTCCTCGCTCGGCCCCAATAAGTGAAAGGATTCCAGTCGATGAAGAACGCAACCGTCGGCCTCGCCATCGCCGCGCTCGCCCTGACGCTGGCCGCGTGCGGCAGTGCGCCGGAAGCCGCGCAGAAAGCCGAGGCAGCCGAGGCGCCCGTGCAGAAAGCGCCGACCTCGCAGATTTCCGAAGGCAACGCCGAAGCCGGCGAGAAGCTCGCGAACACCAAGATGGGCGCGAACAACCAGGCCTGCGTCGAATGCCACGGATCGCACGGCAACAAGCCGAACGGGCCGGACCGCCCGAAGATCGGCGGCCAGTACCGCGACTACATCGCGCACGCGCTGCAGTCGTATCGCGCTGGCGAACGCACCAATATCACCATGGATGGCCAGGCCAAGGATCTGACCGATGAGCAGATCGCCGATCTCGCCGAATATTTCGGCACGCAGCAAGGCGAACTTTCCGACCTGAGCCATCTTACGAAGTAAGCAGTCGACTTCATCGGAATGAAAAGCCCCGCGATGCGGGGCTTTTTTGTGCTCGGGTGCTGGAAGAACTTCAGGCGCGACGCTTGATGTACGGCGCGTCGCCGGTGCTGTGATCGGTCGCGTCGCGGATCGCGGTGAGCTGCGGCAATTTCGACAGCAGGGTTTTCTCGATGCCGTTCTTCAG
>JANXZP010000053.1 GCA_025355485.1 Pseudomonadota bacterium | reverse complement strand
GAACCACACGCGTTCCGGGTCGAGCCCGCAGGCCAGCCATGCAGCAGCTATTTCCAATGTCGAGCGCTGCACGCGCGCGGGATCGTTGACCTTGATCAGCGCGTGGTAGTCGGCGAGGAAATAGAACGACTCCACGTCGGGCTCGCGGCTCGCGGCGATCGCCGGACGGATCGCACCGACGTAATTGCCGAGGTGCGGCGTGCCGGACGTGGTGATGCCGGTGAGGATGCGGGGCATGGGAGCGGAGCTCGCGGAGGCAACGCGGAATTGTATCTCGCTGGTCAACTTCAGCGTCGACTAACCCCGTTTTTGTGGACTGCGCGTTCCACAGCCTACCCAACCATGAGGTGTCCCATGAAAACGCTGATGAACCTGATGTTGCTGCTGTTGTGCTCGCTGTCCGCGACTGCCTGCGCGCGGCCGCTGGTGGATCTGACCGTGGTCGATCGCGATACCGGCTCGACCCTGCAAACCTATACGCACCATGGCCGTTGCTACATCGCCGGCGATCCCGGCCACCGCTACGCGCTGCACCTTTACAACCACACCGGCGAGCGCGTGATGGTGGTCCTGAGCGTGGACGGCGTCAATGCGGTGACCGGCCAGACCGCCGGCTCCGACCAGGCCGGCTACGTGCTCGGTCCGTGGGAGAACGCCGAGATCGCCGGTTGGCGCAAGAGTTACAGCGACATCGCGCAGTTCGTATTCACCGCGCTCGACGACAGTTATGCCGCGCGCACCGGTCGACCGGACAACGTCGGCGTGATCGGGATGGCGGTGTTCCGCGAGCGTCGCATCGAGCCCGTGTATGTACAGCCGTATTCGCCGCCGGTGGCCGAGCGCGACGAAAGCGGTCGCTACGACGGCCCGTACGACGCCCGCAAGGAAGCACGCGCCACCGCTCCGGCCGCGCAGGCCGCCGGCACCGCATCCGGACTCGCCCGCGAAAAAGCATCGAAGGACAGCTACAGCTACAACGGCGCCGCCACCGACAGCATCGCCAAACAGGAAATCGGCACCGGCCACGGCGCGCGCGAATATGCGCCGACTTCGGAAACTTCGTTCGATCGCCTGAGTTCGTCGCCGCAGCAGGTCACACAACTGTTCTACGACACGCCGCAGCAACTGGTCGCACGCGGAATCATGCCGCGCTACTACGCACACCGCTGGCCGCGCGAGGATGCGCCGCAGGCCTTCCCCACCGGCTTCGTGCCCGATCCTTCCTGGTAAATCTCCGAACGCAATCGCATGACGAAGCGGGCCGGTTCTTGCCGGCCCGTTTTCTTGTGCTCCGCAAACTACGGTATCGGCGTTCGCTTGCGTCACGCCGAACGCCACCGCATCCGCTCAACCCGCGCTGCTGACCGGCTTGATGTCGTGGTTGGTGACGGCGTGGCAACCGGCCAGCAGGATGGCGAACACGGACAGCATCGCGATTGCAATCAGACGCTTCATGGGCATGGCTCCTTGATTGGCGATTCGATTCTACGTCCGATGCCTGCGCGCCATCACGCCCGCATCAGGGTCGATTTGCCGAACAGGCTTTCGACCAGATCCACGGCGAGCCGCGCGGTACGGTTGTGGTCGTCGAATGCCGGATTGAGTTCCATGATGTCGAGCGAACCCATCAGTCCGGTATCGGCGATCATTTCCATCACCAGCTGCGCCTCGCGGTAGTTCGGCCCGCCCGGCACGGTGGTGCCGACCGCCGGCGCGATCGAAGGATCGAGGAAATCCACGTCGAAACTCACGTGCAGGTGGGTGTTCGCGTCGACGCCTTCGAGCGCTTCCTCCATCGCGCGCTTCATGCCGATCTCGTCGATGTAGCGCATGTCGTAGATGTCGATGTTGTATTGCTGCACCAACTTCTTTTCGCCCGGATCGACCGAACGGATTCCGATCTGCCGCAGCATGCCGGGCGTGATCGCGGGAGCGCTGCCGCCGAGGTGGGTCAATGCGTGCGGACCGATCCCGCACAGGCAGGCGACCGGCATCCCATGGATGTTGCCCGACGGCGTGACTTCGTGGGTGTTGAAGTCGGCGTGCGCGTCCAGCCACATCACGCGCAAGGTCTTGTTGCGTTCGCGGCACCAGCGCGCGACCGCGGTGATCGAGCCGGTGCCCAGGCAGTGGTCGCCGCCGAGCAGGACCGGCAGGTGCCCGCCTTCGAGTTCGTCGTACATCGCGCCCATCACCAGCCGGTTCCATGCGACCACTTCGTCGAGGTGTCGATAACCATCCACCGGCGGCTGCCATGGATTCGACGGCCCGACCAGGTTGCCGCGGTCGACGACGTGCAGCCCACGCTCGCGCAACGCCTCGGCGAGCCCAGCCACGCGCAGCGCTTCGGGCCCCATCGATGCGCCGCGATCGCCCGCGCCGATATCGGTGGGTGCGCCGATCAGGGCGATGGTTCTGGGTGCTTGGTCAGGCATTTACAGTTCCCCCTGGCGTGGTCCCGCATGGCTCGGCATCGCCGTTGACGATAGGCAGCGCCTGGCACGGGACCTTTGGCGCATTCTAGTCGCCTCGAGGATCGCGTAGCATGCTGGAGTACTGCATCTGCGGGGACAATGAGTGGACACCGGCAGGAAGCTGCAAGGGAAATCGCCATGAACGCCGCCATGAGTCCGTCGCAGGCGGCACAACGCCTGGCGCGGCTGGAAGCGGTTCAGTCCGTGCTGCTGGACATCAACCGGCGCTCGGCCCGCCGGCAGGACCTGCCGAGTTTTTTCCAGGCGGTGCACGAGGCGATCGCCAGCTTGATGCACGCGCGCAATTTCTACATAGCCTTGTACGAGGCCAAGGCCGACGCGATGCGCTTCGTGTATCGGGTCGACGAGAAGGAAGACGTTGTCGATCCGGCGACCCTGATTCCGCTGCCGCCGAGCGAGGAGTCGCCTACGGCGTGGATCATCCGGCGCGGCGAACCGCTTGGCGTCACGATCGAGCAAATCGCCGCGCGCAACGCTTCGGGCCAGCGATGGGGCTCGGGTCCTCCTGCCGAACACTGGGTCGGGATGCCACTGATCGGCAACGAAGGCGACACCTTCGGCGCGATCGTGGTCCAGAGCTACGTGCCGGGCTTCCGGTATTCCGACGAGGACATCGCGCTGTTCGGCCTGATGTCCGAGCACGTCGCCGACGCGATCGAGCAGGTGCAGTCCGCCGTGCGCCTCGAGAAAGCCATCGCCGAACGCACCCGCAGCCTCGAACTTGAGATCGCCGAGCGCCGCCGCGGAGAGAAACTGCAACGCGCGCTGTATGAGATTTCCGCGCTGTCGATGAAGGACATCGACCTCGACCGCTTCTACGCCGAACTGCACCGGATCATGGGCGAACTGTTGTACGCCAAGAACTTCGCCGTCATGTTGTACGACAAGGCGAACGACGTGGTCAGGTTCCCCTACCACGTCGATGAACATGACGAGCCATTGTCCCCGGACTACCGGCGCCCGGCCGGGGACGGATTGACCGGTTTCGTGTTGCGCACCCGCCAGCCGCAACTGATCGACCACGCACGATTCCATGCCTTGCTGGACGCGGGCCAGATGCGCAACGTGTACGGCGACACCGACACCATCAACGTCTGGATGGGCGCGCCGATGTTCTACCAGAGCAAGGTGCTGGGCGCGATCATCCTGCAAAGTTACGACCCGGCGATCGGCTACGACGACGACGACCTCAAGCTGCTGACCTTCGTCGCCGATCACATCGCGGCGGCGTTGTCGCGCAAACAGGCCGACGAGGCGCTGCGTACGGCGCACGCGCACCTCGCGGCGGGCAGCGAGGCCCTGCAGGCGAAGAATCGCGAACTCGAAACGACCCTGATGCACCTGGGCATGGCGCAAGGCGAACTGGTGCGGCAGGAAAAGCTCGCCTCGCTCGGTGCGCTGGTCGCCGGCATCGCGCACGAGGTCAACACGCCGCTGGGCATCTGCGTGACCGCGGTGAGCCACCTCGCCGAGGAGATCCTGCAGGTGCGCCAGGCGCTCGCGGAAAAGAGCCTCACCGAAAACAACCTGCAGGCGTTCTTCGAGTCCACCGACGAGATCCTGCGCATACTGACCACCAACACCCAACGCGCGAGCGGCCTGATTCGCAGCTTCAAGCAGGTCGCGGTGGATCAATCCTCCGACGACATCCGCGAGATCGCGCTGGCCGAGTACATCGAGGAAACGCTGAAGTCGCTGCGACCGAAGCTCAAGCGCACCCGCCATGCGATCGCGGTCGAATGCGATCCCGAGCTGCGCGTGCACAGCGTTCCCGGCGCGCTGTCGCAGATCCTCACCAACCTGGTGATCAACTCGATCATCCACGGCTTCGAACACATCGAGGAAGGACGCATCCTGATCGCCGCGCAGCGCAAGGATGCGACCCTGACCATCGACTACCAGGACAACGGCAGCGGGATGGCGCCCGACGCGCTCAAGCATCTGTTCGACCCGTTCTACACGACCAAGCGCGGGCGCGGCGGCAGTGGCTTGGGAGCGAACATCATCTACAACCTGGTCACCGCCAAGCTCGGTGGCAGCATCGCGGTCGACAGCGCCCCCGGGTCGGGCCTGCATTACCGGATTCGGCTGCCGGTGCAACCCCCGCAGTCGGCGACGAACGCAATCTGATCGCAGGCGGAATCAGTCTGGGAAGCGCGCGTTCACTTCGAGCACGGCATCGAGGTTTGCGAACAGCGTCTCGACGATGACCGAATCCAGGTGCTTGCCACTGGCCTTGCGGATGTAATCGAGCACTTCCTCCAGCGGCCAGACCGGCTTGTAGCAACGCGCGTGGGTCAGCGCATCGAACACGTCGGCGACCGCGACGATCCGCGCATGCCGGTGGATCTGGTCGCCCTTGAGCCCCTGCGGATAACCCTTGCCGTCGACGCGCTCGTGGTGCTGATAAGCGATGGTCGCCGCAGCCTCGAGGATCGGGCGCTCGGAACCCTTCAGGATGTCGTGGCCGATGGTCGGATGCTGGCGCATGACCGTCCACTGCTCGGCATCGAGGTGTTCGGGCTTGAGCAGGATCTCGTCGGGGATCGCGACCTTGCCGATGTCGTGCATCGGCGCGGCGCGCTTGACCAGTTCGGCTTCGTTCTCGTCGAGCCCGAGCGCAAGCGACAGCAGGTAACTGACCTCGGACATGCGGCGCACGTGGTTGCCGGTTTCGGACGAGCGCGATTCGATCACGTCGCCGAGCTTGTCGATCAGCTCGGTCTGGGTGTCGAAGACTTCCTTGTTCAGCAGCAGGTTCTCGAACGCCAGGGTAACGTGGGTCGAGAAGATGTCGATCAGGCGCATGTCGAGTTCATCGACCTCGGTCACGCCATTGAGGTACAGCAGCGATGCGGTGACGTGCTGGGACGGGAAGTAACCGACGAAACAGCCGTCCTGGATGATGTGATGGCGCGCCTGTTCGGCCCGCTGCAGGGCGTGGACGATTTCCGGTACGATCTCGCCGTGCTCGTCGAGGCACTGGCCTACGCTGGCCAGCACTTCGTAGCGCGATTTCGCATGCAGGGCGCTGAGTCGGACCAGCACGCCGCGATCGTCCAAGTGCAGCAGCGAGGCGACCTGTTGCAGCAAACCGTTGGCGAAATCGCGCAGCGAGCGCTGTTCGAGCACGTGCGCCGAGGCATTGAGCACCGCCTCCAGACCGATCCGGAAACGTTCCTGGTAACGCCGCGCCTCGTCGATCCGCATGATGTCGCGGTACGCGCGCAACGCGGAAAAAACCGTGGTGAACAATTTCTTGCGGTCGAGCTCGGTCTTTTCCTTGTAATCGTTGATGTCGTACTCGACGATCACCTTTTCTTCCGGCGCCTGCCCGGGTTGGCCGGTGCGCAGGACGATCCGGGTGAAACGGTTGTTGAGGTCGTGGCGCATCCAGCGCGCGAGTTCGAGGCCCGCGGTTTCGTTTTCCATCACCACATCGACGATCGCCAGCGCGATGTCCGGCGTGCGTTGCAACACGACGCGCGCCTCGGCCGCGCTATGCGCATGCAGGAACTCCAGTCCGCGGCCGTCGAGCTCGAATCGCGTCAGAGCCAGCTTGGTGATGGTGTGGACATCGGGCTCGTCATCGACCAGCAATACCCGCCAGCGGGATGCCGTTGTCGCGGCGATACTGCCTGCGTCTTCCTTCGCGAACATACGCCCCCCTGCGGCTTGTCCGGATGCGTTACGGCGCGCAACCGGAGCGATCGCCTACAGCCTACACCCGCAGCGGCGATCCGGCACTGTGACGGGCTGCCGATTCCGGCAAGTCGGGCGAACGCCTTTGCGCCATGCGCGGTGGCGTGAAGACCGCATGCGGGAGCTGGAGGGTGGTGCCGGCAACAGGAGTCGAACCCGTGACCTACTGATTACAAACCGGCTTTGCGCAACTTTCCGCAATCATCTGCAACACCTGAAAACAAGCAAAACAGATACTTGCAGCGGTCGTGTTTTGTCGCGTGTTGCCGGTTGTCACAGCGAACTGTCCCTGTAGTGTCCCCAGAGTGTCCCTGCGAAGTGTCGCTTCACGATGTTGGCGCGGCGGCGGCGCACGCGCCCCAGCATGCGCATAAAAAAAACCGTTTTCCCGAGCTGCCCACGCAAAAAAACGACTACCTGCATGTATCGCGTCACGAGCGCGCCAGAGAATCGCACCGCCTCACCCTACACCCTACAGTGACAATCGGTCGGTTCACCGACATGCCTTGACTGCGTAGCGGTAGGATGGCCCGAGCCGGGAGGATTGGATCATGCGCTTGTGGACATTGGCGGTGTGTGCGGCGTTCATGCTCGCATGCGGCTGCGGAACGGCTGCCGCGCGCGGGCATGGCGGCGGGTACGGTCATTCCGGCTATCGCCCCAGTAGCCACCACGCTTCCAGTTATCACTACACGGCACACGCGTCGTCTTACCGGGATTATCGCAGCCCGCGTTATCGCAGCCGAGGGTACAGCGGTGGATCACACTACAGCGCGCGGACGCGCAGCATTGGGCATCCGTTCTACAGCCGTCATCCGAACACGCGCGCGGCCTACGGCGTGCAGCGCAACCGGCACGGACGCATCGCGCGCAGCAGGGATGCGAAGCGGGCATTCGAGCGGCACAATCCTTGCCCATCCACGGGCCGCACCAGTGGCCGATGCCCCGGCTACGTCATTGACCATG
>JANXZP010000021.1 GCA_025355485.1 Pseudomonadota bacterium | reverse complement strand
GCAGCGGTGAAGTACGCCTTCGTTTCGATGCCGTCCGTGACTTTGATCTCCGCGCCCGAGTCGCGGAAGCTCTTCCGGTTTCCTGGGCGGATGGAGACGACCCATTGCGGACTGACATAGAGCATGTCGCCATCGAGATCGACGATTTTCAGGAAAGGCTTCATGGGCGTCTCCGGCATAAGCAAACCATTGCAGGGTCAGAAGGGATGTTTTTGCGCCAATGGATCGAGTCTATCGCAGCTTGATCGACGAAAGCATAGCGCGCCCGTCGGGAAGTCGCCGCCTCACGCATCCTTGTTGTGCTTGCGCATGATCCGCTGCTTGTCGCGGTTCCAGTCGCGGTCCTTCAGGGCGGCGCGTTTGTCGTGCGACTGCTTGCCTTTGGCTAGCGCGAGTTCCAGCTTGGCGCGGCCGGATTTCCAGTACATCGCGGTCGGGATCAGGGTATAACCGTCGCGTTCGACCGCGCCGATCAGCTTGTCGATCTCGCGCGCGTGCAACAGCAGTTTCCGCGTGCGGCGCTCTTCGGGGATCACGTGGCTCGACGCTGTGATCAGCGGCGTGATCTGCGAGCCGATCAGGAACAGTTCGCCGCGGATGATCATCGCGTAGCTGTCGGCGAATTGCAGGCGCCCCGCGCGCAGCGCCTTGACTTCCCAGCCCTGCAGCACGAGGCCGGCCTCAAAGCGATCTTCCAGCGCGTAATCGTGGCGCGCGCGCTTGTTCAGCGCGATGGTCTTCTGACCCGTGTCCTTCTTCGCGCTTCCGGTATCCTTCTTGTGGTTCGCGTTCGTCATGCGCTCATTGTCTCGCATGCGGACAGCGCTGGCGAACACCACCTTCCATCCATGCACAGATTGATTCGATCCGAGCCATGACCACGATCCATCGCAGCGCACTCGTCGCGCGCCCGCCAGAAGTGCTTTACGCGTTGGTCAACGATGTCGCCGCGTATCCGCGACGCTTCGACTGGTGCACCGGCGGCACGGTTCTTGAGCAGTCCGAAAGCCAGATGCTCGCACGCCTGGACCTGCGCGTGGCGGGCATGCCGGCGAGCTTCACCACGCGCAATACGCTGACGCCGGTCGAGCGCATCGAACTCGCGCTGGTGGACGGGCCGTTCCAGCGTTTCGGCGGCGTGTGGACGTTCGATGCGCTGGGCGAGAACGGCTGTCGCGTCGGTCTGCGGCTGGATTTCGAGATGGCCGGGAAGCTGCTCGGCTCGGCGCTGGCGCTGGGATTTACCGGGTTGGCCGATCGCCTAGTCGACGATTTCTGCCGCGTCGCGCGCAGCGAGGCCGCACTTGCAGGTCGATCACATGCCGGTTGAAACGATACGTGTGGAAGTGATTTATGCGCTGCCGCAGCAAGCGTGGTCGGTGGTGCTGGAATTGCCCGATGGGACTACTGCGTCGGAAGCGATTGCGCAGTCAGGGTTCGATGCGAAGATTTCCGATTTCGATGCGGCGAACGTGGCGTGCGCAATCTACGGAAAAGCCATCAACGCCGCGACCATGCTGCGCGACGGCGATCGGCTGGAATTGCTTCGCGCCCTTATCGCGGATCCGAAACAGGCTAGGCGCCAACGCGCCGGGAGCAAGTCCTGACGCGCGCCGCGTTACGCGTGGATCAGCCGCCACCGCCGTTTTTCTTCTTCTTGTCGCGCGGCAGGTTGCCGAAATGGCCCATCTTCTTCGCCAGTTCCTTGTCCTGCTCAGGGAAATAATTTCCTTCGATCGTGGCCAGCACGTTGCCATTGAAGGTCAGCGTCAGGGTCTTGACGTCGGGCTTGTTCTGCGCGCGGTGATCCTGCTCGGTCGCGACGTAATCCCAGCGCTGCGAGTGGAACGGGTCGGCGATCGACGGTGAGCCGACCAGGGCGATCACGTCCTGCTTGCTCATGCCGACCTTGAGCTGCTCGACGTTCTTGGATTCCAGCAGGTTTCCCTGATAGATCGGTTGGTGATAGACGATGCCGCAACCGGCAGTCAGGACGGCGGTCAGCAACAGGGCCGTCATCGGCATGAACATCCACGTTTTTCGCATCGTCGGCATCGTCCGGATGGAGGAGGGCACAGGGGCCGGATGATACACTACCGACCGTTCGCGCCGTGTTCGCAAACGCATCGAAACTTAACGCGGAGGCCGCATGGAATCGCAGGATCTGCGCAAGGTCGGCCTGAAGGTCACCCATCCGCGCATGCGGATCCTGGAGATCCTGGAACACTCCAGCCCGCGCCACCTGACCGCCGAAGATATCTACCGTCTGCTCCTGAAGGACAGCGAGGACATCGGCCTGGCCACGGTGTATCGCGTTCTGACCCAGTTCGAATCGGCCGGGCTGGTGCTGAAACACAATTTCGAGGGCGGCCACGCGGTGTACGAGTTCGACCGTGGCGAGCACCACGACCACATGGTCGACCTGGACAGCGGCAAGGTCATCGAGTTCTCCAGCCCCGAGATCGAACGCCTGCAACAGCAGATCGCCGCCAAACACGGCTATCACATCGAAGAGCACAGCCTGGTGTTGTATGTAAGGGCGAAGAAGCGGTGAACGGCGGGATCAGGGCCAGGACTGGAGAGTTGAACGCCGTCATCCCGAACAACCAGTTGTCATCCCGAACAACGTGAGGGATCTGCTGGTGTTCGCGTAGAAACAGATCCCTCGCTTTGCTCGGGATGACAAGACAAGTCGCAGCTTGCTTCAACCGATGCGCGCGTTCCCGAGCATCTGCTGCGCGTGAGCCATGGTTTCCGCCGTGAGCTCGATGCCGCCCAGCATCCGCGCGAGTTCGTCCACGCGCGCGCTTTCATCCAGTTGACGCACCGCACTGCGCGTAGTCGTGCCGTCGCTGTCCTTGCTCACGCGCACGTGGTGGTGCGCCTGCGCGGCGACTTGCGGCAGGTGGGTCACGCACAGTACCTGGCGTTCGGCGCCAAGCACGCGCATCTTGCGGCCGACCACTTCGGCGACCGCGCCGCCGATGCCTGAATCGACTTCGTCGAACACCATCGTCGGCACGGAATCCATGCCGAGCGCGGCGACTTCGATCGCGAGCGCGATCCGCGAGAGCTCGCCACCCGACGCGACCTTGCGCAGAGCGCGCGGCGGCTGGCCGGGATTGGCGGACACCAGGAACTCGACCTGTTCGGTGCCTTGCGGCGATGGTTCGGTCGCGGTGGTTGGGGACAGCTCGACCTGCATCAATCCACCGGCCATGCCGAGTTCGGCCATCAACGATGTAACTGCATCTCCGAGTTTGCTTGCTGCGGCTGCGCGAGCAGCGCCCAGTTTTTTCGCAGCGGTGCGCCATTCCACTCGTGACGCATCGCACTCGGCCTGCAATCGTTCGGCGTCGCCGCCCGCATCGCGCAGGGATTCGCGTTCGACAGTCAATGCATCGCGCACCGATACGAGCTGTTCCAGCGGCACCTTGTGACGACGCGACAGTTCATGCAGGCGCGACAACTCGTCTTCCAGTTCCTGTAGTCGATCGGGATCGAGAGCGATGCCGTCGCGTGCGCGCTCGATCAGGTTCGCGGCTTCGGTGAGCTGGATCGCTGCGGCATCGGCGAGTTCGGCGGCCTGCACATAGGCCGGGTCGTGCTCGGCGAGTCGCAGCAGTTCGGCGCGCAGCAGGGCGATGGAATGTTCGATCGCCGGACCGTCATCGGCGTTGAGGCGGGCCATTGCTCGCGCGCTGCCTTCAAGCAATTGCGCGGCGTTGGATTGGCGCCGATGTGAAGATATAAGCTCTTCAACATCAGATAGTTCTACTGAGTTCTTTCCAAACTGCTTTAGCTGACGATCCAGCCATTCCACCCGCGCTTCGACCTCGGATGCGTCGCCGTGGGCATCGAGGCGGCGCTGCAGTTCTTTCCACTGTGCGGCCAGCCGGTGCACTGCATTCAGCGCTGCAGTGTGACCGCCGAATGCATCCAGCAAAGCCATCTGCTGCGGTCGCGAAAGCAGCGCCTGATGCTCGTGCTGGCCGTGGATTTCGACCAGCAGTTCGCCGATATCTCCGAGTTGCGCCAGCGTCGCTGCGCGGCCATTGATCCACGCACGCGAGCCGCCATCGGCGCGGATTACGCGGCGCAATTGGCAGGTACGCAGGTCATCGGGATCGTCGAGTTCGTTGTCGCGTAGCCAGTCGGCGGCGGCAGGCGCATCGTCGAGCGCGAATTCAGCCGCGAGCTCGGCGCGCTCGGCGCCGTGGCGCACCATCGCGGCCTCGGCGCGGGCTCCAGTGAGCAGCAGCAACGCGTCCACCAGCAAGGACTTGCCAGCGCCGGTCTCGCCCGATATCGCGGTCATCGCGCGACCGAACGCAAGCTCGGCCTCGCTGACCACGGCGAAGTCTTTCAGGTGCAGGTTGCGGAGCATGTGGTTACCGGCTGTTTGCCCTCAGAGTGTAACGGCGGGGAGTAGTTTTCAGCGAGAAGAGTATTGCTGCCGACCGCCATAGATGGCGGAAGTGCCGGAAATGCCGGAGCGGTTTCCGGCCATAATGGATGCCCCATGAGCGACCCAATCGCCAACCTCGACCCACGCGCACGTGGGCTTCTCAGAAGCCTGATTGCGCAATACATCCGTGACGGCGAGCCGGTGGGTTCGCGCACGCTGGCCAAGCATTCCGGGCTGGACGTGAGTCCGGCGACGATCCGCAACATCATGGCCGACCTGGAGGACATCGGGCTGGTCGCCGCGCCGCACACGTCGGCTGGACGCATCCCGACCGCGCAGGGCTATCGCGTGTTCGTCGACTCGCTGCTGCAGGTGCAACCGCTCGGCGATGCCGACATGTCGCGGCTGCGCGCCAATGTCACTGCGGGCACCGGCACCCAGGCGCTGCTGAGCAATGCCTCGCAACTGCTGTCGGCGATGAGCCATTTCGTCGGCGTGGTGACGGTGCCGCGGCGCGAGCAGTTCGCGTTCCGCCATATCGATTTCGTACCGCTGGAACCGCATCGCGTGCTGGTGATCCTGGTGTTCACCGACAACGAAGTGCAGAACCGCATCATCACCACGCGCCGTGCGTACACGCCGTCGGAGCTCGAACAGACCGCGAACTACCTCAACGCGCATTTTGCCGGGCGCCCGCTGCGCGAGATCCACGCGACCTTGCTGCGCGAACTGCGCGACACCCGTTCGGCGATGGAGCGCGTGCTGGGCGCGGCGATGGAAGTGGCCGAACACGCGCTCGATCCGGGCGACGAGGACATGCTGTTGTCCGGCCAGACCCGCTTGATGGGCTTGCACGACCTGACCGACGTGGATCGCCTGCGCGAGCTGTTCGAGACGTTCTCGCGCAAGCGCGAAATCCTGCAACTGCTCGAGCGCTGCATCCACGCGCAGGGCGTGCGCATCTTCATCGGGGAGGAAACCGGGCTGGCCTCGATGGACGCCTGCACGGTGGTGACCGCGCCGTATTCGGCCGACGGCAAGGTGCTGGGCGTGCTGGGCGTGATCGGACCCACGCGGATGGCCTACGAGCGCGTGATCCCGATGGTGCAGGCCACCGCCGACCTGCTTGGCGCAGCCTTGAATCCGGGCGCGCAGGCTACATAGTCAACAATCCATCCCATGATCCACTTGTGGCGGAACTTAGCGCCGTCGCGG
>JANXZP010000001.1 GCA_025355485.1 Pseudomonadota bacterium | reverse complement strand
TTATTACAGCCTGTCCGGAGAGATCGATCGAGCGCTCGACCTGCTCGAGAAAAGGCCAGTGAGCAACCTGGCATGGATCGAACACGACAAGGATCTGGAGCCCTTGCGCGATCACCCGCGTTTCAAGGCGATCCTCGCGCGGCTCGATTGATCGTTGCGGCAACCGATCGGCTGCTCGCCGACGGCGCTACACGAAAACTAGTTTCGACCGGCTGCCGCAAGCTGCCCGGCGTTGAACAGCGAGAGCGATTCGTCGCGTTCGAGCGGGGCGACCCAGCGTGGCATCTTCGCGAGCCATGCGGCGATCCGCAGCGTCGCATCAGTCGTGCCGGTATCGACAGCGTCCTGGATCGCGGCCAATTCCAGATCCGCATCGCGCAGCAGTTCACGGTCGCGGGCCAGCGCAGATGCGACGTAGCGTTCGTCGATCATGCCGAGTGCGGAGCGCGCGCTCGCAAGCATCAGACGCGCGGTCGCGGGGTCGTGCGCGTCCAGAGCGAACTGCGCGGCATGCATTGCGGCGCGTGCATCGGACAGGTATTCCGCCAGACGCATCGGCTGCTCGGATGATGACGGACATCCGCGTGGCGACAGTGCGCGTACATACGTCGCAAGGCCATCTAGCGTCATCGCGGTTGGTTCCGGCCCGTCGAATTCCTCGACGATAAGTCCGTGGATAAAAGTTTCCAGCTTCCGGTTCGCCGGATCCCTCGAAATTTTCAATTTCTCCAGAGAGCCGCTCAGGTCCGGAATCGCTTTCGGATTGTCGATGCCGTCGCCGCGATGCGAACTCATCAGCGACGAGGTGACATCGGCGGTACCCGGCGCTCCCGAAAGACCGGGGAACTGGAAATCAGGATTGCCGCGACCGCTGCGATGGCAACTGTTGCACGACAGGCCCGCGCGCGCAGCTTGTCCGCCCAGCAATAGAGGCGTGCGGAAAGCGGTGCGGCCGATCGCGATCCGTCTTGCCATCAGCGGATCGGCTGCGCGCAGCAGGCATTCGGTCGGATCAAAGGCCAGCGCATGCGCCTGGCGATCCGCCGACAACCAGCGCGCGGCGCGCAACGGCGACTGCGTCGCGACACCGGCCAGTGCAATGCCGGCAATCGCGGCGACGACGCCAGTCAGGACGAGGGCGGTTTGCCGGCGACGATCCATCGACGCAATTCATCCGCCTGCGCGCAACCGAACCGGCAGGTGGTTTCGAGTTTCGCGAGCATGCGTTTCGCGCCGGCCATGTCGCCGCGTACGACCATCAGCTCGCCGTAATACTCGGTCGCGCCGAGATGATCCGGCGCAGCGGCGAGCGCCTGCCGATAGTAGTCCTCGGCGATCGCCAGCCTGCCCAGTTTGCGATTGACGAAACCGAGGTAAGTCAGGATGTCCGGATGCGGGCCGAACACGCGCGCGGATGCGTTGAGCGCGGCGATCGCTTCCTCGTAGCGTCTCTCGTGGATCAGCGCGACCGCATCGAGATAGGCGCGATCGCCGCTGGCTATGCTGGTGGTCAGAAAATCGTTCGTTGCCGGAACCGTCGAAGTCGATGGCGATACGGACGACGACGATGCCGGTGGCGTCGCAGGCGCGAGCGCCGTTTCCAGCGTGGGAACGGCGGTACGCAGGTCGGCTGCTTGCGCACAGGTATTGGCGCAGGCGGCGGCGCGTTTTTTCAGGTCGTCGAGGATCGCCTTGGCCTTGTCGGTTTCGCCCAGCTTCGCGAGGGTGAGTCCGAGCTCCATGTGCGCGAGGATCAAACCATCGTTGTACTTGACGGCTTTCTCAAGGTGGCCCTTGGCATCTTTGAACTTGTTCAGACTGACCTCGGCGACGCCCATCATGAAATGCGTATTGGCATCGCGCGGATTGACCTCGAGTACGTGGCCGAAGGCGCGTTCGGCGTCCTCATACTGCCCCGCCTTGAGCGCTTCGACGCCTTTCTTGAATTCGACGCTGGCATCGAACCGCGATGCGCTCTGGCTGGGCATCGTGTTGCCGCTGACCGTGCCGCCGCCGCCACTGGCGATGACCGTCGGCGCGGCCAGGATCAACACGCCGCCCAACGCGACGCAGGTCAGTTTCGAATACGCGTTCATGACGACTCCTTGGTGGACTCCGTGACGTGCAACGATCTATTGACGAATACTCCGCCAGGGGCAAGCCGCCCCCGGTTCACCGGCGCCGGAACGAGCCGATTCGATTTCAGGCCAAGGGCCACAGCCATGTGAAGACCAGGCACCCGATCGTCGCGTAGATCAGTCCGTCGAGTACGTCCTTGATCACGCTGCCCCAGGGCTTGCCCATCCAGATACCCATCTGCACGCTGCCGCCGGTGAAGGTCAGGAAACTGACCAGGCCGACCAAGTGACCGGCGCCGTGCGCGTTACCGCCCACGCCGAAGACGCGCATCGCCATCGCGCCGGCGATCGCGGCCACGACCAGCACGTAGACGAACCACTGGATCAGCGAACCGCCGATCGAAGGCGGGCCGTTTTTCCGCAACGTCAGCATGCCGATCGGGCCGGCTATGTATTTCTGCTGCATCGCCTCGTTCTGCATGTCCTTCATGTCCGCGCAGTACGGCACCACGTATTGGCCCGGTGATGGCGAACCGGCGCGGATCGCGTCGCGTACCGCGTCCTCGTTCGACAGCTTTTTGTAGTCGGAGTTATGCCACTTGAACACCATGTGGATCAGGCTGCTGGCAATGAACACTGCTACCGCCGTGATGAGGACGGGCAGCCAGAGGTGGGTGACGTATTCCATGGCGGACTCCTGCGGGTTGGGTGGGAGATGCACGCACGCGTTTCGTCGAACGTCCTGCTAACTGCTGCCATCGCCTTCCGGGGCCGCGTCGAGAAACCAGACTACGACCTCGCCGGTGAATTTCATCGTCATCGGATTGCCGCGGCGGTCGAGCGATTTGCCGACCGGCAATCGAACCCAGCCCTCGCTGACGCAGTATTCCTCGACATTGGTTTTCTCCACTCC
>JANXZP010000249.1 GCA_025355485.1 Pseudomonadota bacterium | reverse complement strand
CCGAACCAGGCATCCAGTGCGCCGGGCAGCTTGTCGCCGTCGTACACCGTCTCGGCCGCCTTCGCGAGGAAGCTGTCGGCGAGCACGATCTTCTGGAATAGCCCCAGCGTCATCAGCACCAGCCCGAATCGCAATTGATCCGCGCTCGCGCGGCGCGGTTCGGCGAATTGCGGCACCAGTTCGGTCGGCCGCATGATCGGCCCCGCGACCAGGTGCGGGAAGAAAGTGACGAACAATGCATAGTCGAGGAAGTTGCTCGCCGGCTTGGCGCGGCGCAGGTACACATCCAGCGTGTAGGACATCGTCGCGAAGGTGTAGAACGAGATGCCGACCGGCAGCACGATATCCCACGCAGGCGGCACGTAATGCAGGCCGAGGCCCGTCATCAACGTGCTGAAATTGTCCAGCAGAAAGTGGCCGTACTTGAAGTAGCCGAGCATGCCGAGGTTGGCGACCACCGATAGCAGCATCCACGCGCGCCGCGCCGCCTGTTTCTCGGCATGGACGAGTTTCTGCGCGGCGTACCAGTCGACGATCGTCGAGATCCACAGCAGGATCACGAACGGCGGATTCCATGCCGCGTAGAACAAATAGCTCGCGACCAGCAGGTTGACCTTTTTGGTCGTCCAGCCGAATGGCAGCGAGTGCAACAGCAGGACGATGGCGAAGAACGCCACGAAGGCCAGCGAGTTGAAAACCACGGTATCCCCAACGTGGCAGCGCAGCAAGCGCCGGCCGATACTACGGCACGATCATGCGGATGCACAATCAGGCCGCGCCGGGTCGATCGCGGCAGCATTCGATCGCAACGGCGACGGCGGAGTTTCTGCAACCCCGGTCAGGCGGCGCGCACCCACTCCAGCGTGCCGGCCTCATGCAGGATCCATACGCCGAGGGCGATCAATACCAGCGGCAGGACGCGATGGCCATAGCGGCGGATCGGCGCCCCGATGCTGCGGTGATGCACCATCCAGTGCGCGATCACGCACCAAGCAATCGTCATCGCCGCGAACACCGCCACGATGACCGTGGTATCGATTCCCGTGCGCAGCGCGAACAACGGCGCGTATGCCGCGATGTTGTCGCCACCGTTGGCGATCGTCGCCACGGCGACCGTGATCGCCTGGCTGTGCGTTCCGCGCGATGATTGACGCCCGAGTTCTTCTTCGCCGCGTTCCTTGCCTCTCCACACATCGAACAGCTTCCTGCTGCCGATCATGATCGGCGCGAATCCGAGCAGGCCGATCCACGCATGCGGAACCGCCAGCGTAATCATCGCCGCGACGACACTGGCCAGGACCAGCACGCCGATGCCGATGCATTGGCCGATCACGACCCGGCGCGCTGCGAACATCGGATCGGCGAAGAAGCCGAGCAGGACGAAGAGATCGTCGATATTGGTCGCCACGAACACGGTGACGCTCAAGATCAACGTGGTCGGCAGGGCCGCCATCAGGACTCACCGCGATCGATCGAAACCGTCATGAGGATGGCAGCGCCGGCGCGCTGCGAATCCTACGGCCTACGCGCGAGCTCGGCCTCGTCGCGCACCTTGGGCATCAGGTCCTGCTTGCTGACGCCGAAGATGTGCAGCATCGGGCAGGCGAAGAAGATCGACGAAAGCGTGCCGACGATGATGCCGACGATCAGCGCGAGCGAGAAGCCGTGCAGGGTCGGGCCACCAAAGAAGAACAGCGCGACCACCGTCAGCATGGTCGCCAACGAGGTCATGATCGTACGCGACAGGGTGTTGTTGACCGCGCGGTTGAGGATCTCCAGCGGGCCGCCCTTGCGCGCGCTGCGGAACAGTTCGCGCACGCGGTCGAACACCACGATGGTGTCGTTCACCGAGTAGCCGTCCACCGCGAGCACCGCGGCGAGAACGGTCAGGTCGAACTCGATGCCGGTGACCGAGAAGAACCCTACCGTTATGATGACATCGTGGATTTCGGTCAGCACGGTCGCGGCGGCGAACCGCCATTCGAAGCGGATCGCGATGTAGATCATGATGCCGGTCAGCACCACGACCACGGCGACGATGCCGTTGGTCGCGAGTTCCTTGCCGACCTGCGGGCCGACGAACACGCTGGGCTTCATCGTGGCCGGATGGCCGCTGTCCGTGAGCGCCTGCTGCACGCGCGCGGTGATCGCGTTGTTGCGTGCGTCCACGCCGGCCTGGTCGCCGCCGCCCTGCTGCTTGAGCGACTCGCCGCCCTCGGAAGGCCGCAGCCGGACCGAGAAGTTCTTCGCGTCGAAACGCTGCACCATCGCACCCTTGAAGCCGGCTTTTTCCAGCGCGGCGGTCACGTCGTGCTGTTCGGTCGGCTGGGCGAAAGTCACGTCGACTTCCGAGCCGCCGGTGAAGTCCAGCCCGAAATTCAGCCCGCGCGTCGCCAGCGAGAAGATCGACACGATCATCAGGATCACCGAGATCGCCACCGTATAACGGCGGATCCCCATGAAATTGACATTGCTGTTGGGATTGAAGAACTCCATGACTTAAAACCCTCCGCCAACAGAAACTTTCCTGATTTTCTTGCCACCGCCGTACACGACCGTCGCCATCGCGCGGCTGATCGTGACCGAGGTGAACATCGAGGTCAACACGCCGACCAGCAGAACGACCGCGAAGCCGCGCACCGGACCCGAACCGAACGCGAGCAGCGCAACGCCCGCGATCAGCTTGGCGACGTTGGAGTCCAGGATCACCGCCCACGCGCGGTCGTAGCCGGCCTTGATGCTCGCGACCGGCGTGTTGCCGTTGCGCAATTCCTCGCGGATGCGCTCGATGATCAGCACGTTGCCGTCGATTGCCATGCCGAGCGTGAGCACGATGCCGGCGATGCCGGGCATTGTCATGGTCGCGTGGATCAGCGACAGCACGGCGGTCAGCAGCAGCAGGTTCGAGAACAACGCGAGTACCGAGATCACGCCGAACAGGCGGTAGTAGAAAATCATCAGCAGGCACACCGAGAAAAAGCCGATGATGATTGCGCGCTTGCCGGCGTCGATGTTGTCCTGGCCCAGGCTCGGGCCGATCACGCGTTGCTCGACGATGTCGACGGGCGCAGCCAGGGCGCCAGCGCGCAGCAGCAGCGCGAGATCCGACGCCTCTTTCAGACTCGCCAATCCGGTGGTCTGGAATCGCTTGCCGAACACGCCCTGGATGGTCGCGTCGTTGATGACGTCCTCGCTGATATGGGTGCTGCGCACTTCCTTGCCGTCCAACATCTTCGTCTCGGGAACGCGTTCGATGTAGACCACGCCCATCTTGCGGCCGACGTTGTCGGTGGTGAACTCCTCCATCCGCCGCGCGCCGATGTTGTTCAAGCTCACGTCCACCGACGGCGTGCCGCTGTTCTGGTCGGTACTCGAACTCGCGCTCACGAGCTGGTCGCCGGAGACGATCACCTTCTTCGACAACAGCACCGGAATGGGCTTGCCGTCCGCGCCCACTTCGCGCATGTAATAGAGCTTGGCATCGGGCGGGATGTTGCCGGTCGCGGCGGCTTCGACCGCATTGCCGTCGACGTTCGCGCGATATTCCAGGGTCGCGGTCGCGCCCAGCACTTTCTTCGCCTGCGCGGTGTCCTGCACGCCGGGCAACTCGACCACGATGCGGCCGGCGCCCTGCCGCTGGATGATCGGCTCTGCCACGCCGAGCTGGTTGATGCGGTTGCGCAGGGTACCGATGTTCTGCTCGATCGCGCCATCGTTGATGGTCTTGAGCTCGGCCGGCTTCAGCGTGCCAGTCAGGGTCGTTCCGTCGGCGGAAGGCTTGAGGTCAAGCTGCGGAATGTCGGTCGAGATCAGTCCGCCGAGCTTGCCCGCATCGGCGGCGTTGGAGATATGCACGGTGATGCCCGCCGCGGTGCGGCTGACGTCGGCGCCATGGATCGAATTGCTGCGGATGGTCGAGCGGATGTCGTCGACGAACGCGTTCATGCGCTTGTCGAGTACCGCCTGCTCGTCGACCTGCATCAGGACGTGCACGCCGCCGCGCAAGTCCAGGCCCAGCGTCATCGGGCGGCCATAGATCGCCTTGAGCCAGCCCGGCACGGTCGAGGCAAGGTTCAACGCGGTGATGTAATCGTTGCCAAGCTCGGTATTCAGCGCATCGGCGGCCTTGAGCTGGGTATCGGGATCGGGCAGCCGCACCAGCAGTTCGTCGCCTACTTGTTCGATGCGGGTGAAACGCAGTTTCTGTTTCTGCAGCGCGCCCTGCACGCGTTCTTTCAGCGCGGCATCGACGAGGTGGCCGCGGTTCGCGGTGATCTGCACCGCCGGATCCTGCGGGAACAGGTTGGGCAGCGCGTAGATCAGGCTGAAGACCAGCACCACCACGACCAGGATGTTTTTCCAGCGGGGAAACTCGAGCATGGTTGATTCGACCGGCTAAAGAACGAACGCGAGCGGCCGCACGACGGCCGGTTCGCTGGGAATGGGGTTGCCCGGATGCCCGATCAAGAGGCTTTGAGGCTGCCGCGCGGCAATACGGTGGCGATGGCGACGCGCTGGAACTTCATGCGCACGCCGTCGGCGACTTCCAGGGTGATGAAGGAATCGCCGATCTCATCGACACGTCCGACCAGGCCGCCCGAAGTGATCACCTCGTCGCCTTTCTGCAGCTTGGCGAGCAGGTCGCGGTGTTCCTTCGCGCGCTTCATCTGCGGACGGATCATGATGAAATAGAACACGCCGACCATCACGATCATGAAGAGCAGCGTCTGCGTGCCGCCACCCTGCGGCGCGGCGGGCGCGGCCTGGGCGTGGGCGACGGGAATCAACAGGTCCAGCAGGTTCATGGGACGGATACCGGCGCGGCTGAGAAGTCGCGCAGTATGCCACGCCGGCCCGCAGCGGGCCTAGCCGCCCGGCATAGCCAAGCCGCGCGCGGCATAGAAGGCCGCGCGGAAGTCCGTGAACGTGCCGGTCTCGATGGCCGTGCGGCTGCCGCGCATCGGGTCCTGGTAGTGGAGCATGCCGTGGATCGTCGCCAGCACCGGCCGAGCGACTCGCTGCAGCGCTAGACCACCGACTTGATCTTACCGCGCGCCGCGAAAAAGGCAGCGCGAAATTCTGCGAACGTACCGACTTCGATCGCGGCGCGGATGCCGCGCATCAGATCCTGGTAGTAATGCAGGTTGTGGATCGTGGCGAGCATCGGCCCGAGCATCTCGTTGCAGCGGTCGAGATGCCGCAGGTAGGCGCGGCTGAATCCGCCCGCGCAGGTCGCGCAGGTGCATTCCGGATCGATCGGCCGCAGGTCGTCCTCGTAGATCGCGTTGCGAATACGCACCGCGCCGAAGCGGGTGAAGTAGTGGCCGTTGCGCGCATTGCGGGTCGGCATCACGCAATCGAACATGTCGACGCCACGCGCAACCGCCTCGACGATGTCCTCGGGTTTGCCCACGCCCATCAGATAACGCGGTCGATCAGCGGGCAGTTGCGGCGCGGTGTGTTCGAGCATCGCATTGCGTTCGGTTTCCGGTTCGCCGACCGCGAGCCCTCCGATCGCGTAGCCGTCGAAGCCGATCGCCTTCAGGCCTTCCGCCGACTGCGTGCGCAGGTCGTGATGCACCCCGCCCTGCACGATCCCGAACAGCGCGGCGTCGTTGCCTTCATGCGCGCGCCTGCTGCGTTCGGCCCAACGCAACGAGAGTTCCATCGATGTGCGCGCCACGCGCTCCGTCGCCGGATATGGCGTGCACTCGTCGAAGATCATCACGATGTCCGATCCGAGCGCGCGCTGGATCGCCATGCTTTCCTCGGGCCCGAGGAACACCTTCGCGCCATCGACCGGCGACGCGAACATCACGCCCGCTTCGCTGATCTTGCGGCGCTTCGCGAGCGACCAGACCTGGAATCCGCCCGAATCGGTGAGGATCGGCCCGTTCCAGCGCGTGAAGCCACGCAGCCCGCCATGCGCCTCGATGATCCGCGTGCCCGGCCGCAGGAACAGGTGGAAGGTGTTGCCGAGGATGATCTGCGCGCCGGTCGTGGCGACCGCGTCGGGCGTCATCGCCTTGACCGTGCCATACGTGCCAACCGGCATGAATGCCGGGGTTTCCACGATGCCGCGCGGAAACGCCAGGCGTCCGCGTCGTGCGGCACCGTCGGTGTTCAACAGGGCGAATTGCATGCGGCTCATGTGCTGGCGTCCTCGGGAAACACCAGCATCGCATCGCCATAGCTGAAGAAGCGATAGCCCTGCTCGACTGCGTGTCGATACGCGTCAAGCACCCGCTCGCGCCCCACATAGGCTGACACCAGCATCAGCAATGTCGATTCGGGCAGATGGAAATTCGTCAGCAACGCATCGACCGAACGGATGCGGTAGCCCGGGAAGATGAAGATCTGCGTCTCTCCCGCGAACGGGCGCAGCACGTGTTCGCCGTTGTCGATGCGCACGGTCGCGCTTTCGAGCGCGCGCACGACGGTCGTTCCCACCGCGATCACACGCCCGCCTGCGGCCCGCGTGCGCGCGATCTGTTCGACCAGCGCCGCGCCGACGTTGAGCCATTCGCTATGCATTACGTGCTGGTCGAGATGTTCGCTGCGCATGGGCTGGAACGTACCGGCGCCGACATGCAGGGTCACCGTGCCGTATGCGACGCCACGCGCGCGCAGCGCATCAAGCAGCGCATCGTCGAAATGCAGGCCCGCGGTCGGCGCAGCGACGGCGCCAAGCTCGCGCGCGAACACGGTCTGGTAGCGCTCGGCATCGTCGGCGCCAGGGGCGCGATGGATGTACGGCGGCAGCGGCATCTGCCCGGCGTGCAGCAGCAATTTTTCCAGCGGCTCGTCGCTTGCGAAACGCAGCAGGTAGAACTCGCCCTCGCGGCCCGATACGGTCGCGCTGCCGGCACCATCGTCGAGTTCGATCTGCGTTCCGGAACGACTGGGCTTGCTCGCGCTGAGTTGCACCCGCGCTTCGTGCGCGCCGAGCACGCGTTCGATCAATATCTCCACGCGTCCACCGCTGCTCTTGCAACCGAACAACCGTGCAGGCAGCACGCGGGTGTCGTTGAACACCAGCAGGTCGCCGGGCTGCAACAGCTCTGGCAGCTCGCGCACATGCCGGTCCTGCAGCGGCGCATCGCCGGACGGAAGAACCAGCAAACGGCTAGCCGAACGCTGCGGCAGCGGCTGCTGCGCGATCAGCGACTCGGGGAGATCGTAGTGGAAGTCGGATTTCTTCAAGGGAGATAAGGACGCGACGACGATCAGCGATTATCGCCGATGGCGCGACCGTCGGCGCGGCTCACTCGGTATCGCGACGCCGATGCACGATGGCCAGCACGATGACCGCCAGCCCCAACCCGCACAGCGCGAACGGCCATTCGTGTTTCGCCCAGTGGCGTGCGCTGCGGTAGCGCTGTTTCCATGGAACCCAGCGCGCGGCGGCGAAATCCGGTTGCGGACACACGCGACCGAAATCCTTGCCCCACGCCACGTGCGGGCCTTCGTGCAGGTACTGTCGATACAGTGCCGTCGCGCGTTTCGCATCGGTGTCGCTCACCCACGACGTCGCCTGGCACATCAGCGCAGCGTAGGCCTGCGAGCGCGCCGGCACGAGGGCCGCGGCCTGCTGGGCGAGATCGGCGGCGACGTAGCGGTAGTGGTAGCGCTGATCCGGCACGACCGCGCTGGCGTTCACGCGCGCAGGCTCGCCGTTGCCGACGAAGTCCTTCGACGCAAGCGGTGCTGCGACCAATTCGTAGGCACCTGCTTCGCTCGCGTAATCGGGTTCGAGTTCGGTACCTAGCAATTCCATGCCGTTTTCGCGAGTGAGTCGCGCCTGCATGAACAGCGCCTCGACGCGCGTGCTTCGCATCCATGCTTTGCCGTCGCGACGCGCGGCGATCAGCGCCACAGCTTTCGAGTGCAGTGCAGGATCGTCGAAGTAAGACAACGCTTCATCATCACGGCCGACGCGCAGCAGCCGTCGCGCGAGCAGTGCGCGCAATTGTTCCGGCGGCGTCGACGTCAGGCTGTCGCCC
The DNA here is from genome assembly GCA_025355485.1 of Pseudomonadota bacterium. GTDB lineage: Bacteria > Pseudomonadota > Gammaproteobacteria > Xanthomonadales > Xanthomonadaceae > SZAS-103. Next base: position 5,825 of record JANXZP010000249.1, on the reverse strand, counting down.
GGGGACGTCGCGACTTGCTTCGCCGCGACGGGGGCATTCTTCGCGACGAAATCCTTCAGCTCGCCAACGGTCAGCACGCGTTCGGCGACGTAGGCCGCATCCGGCCAGTGCTCTTTCGCGCCGGCATACAGCCGCGCCATCGCATCGAGGTATTCGCCGCGACCCAGCGCGAGCACGCCGCGCTCGGCTTCGATCCGACACAGCGGGCTGTTGACCGCCGTGGAAAGCTCATCGACGGTCCAGCTTTCATCGGCTGGAAATCCTTTCGCGGCCTGCGCGTATTCGCGCAACGCGAGATTCTGATCGCCTGCGCGAAGCGCGAGCTTCGCGCGCACCCACGCCGCGAGCGGCGTCGTGGATTTCGCCGCGAGCTGCGCGGCAAGATCGTAGCGACCCGCGCGGTACATCCCCGCGGCCATGCGATCGGCGCCGTCGAACTGCGCGAGGCCGCGGCGCTGCACCGCCGCGAGGAATCCGGCCACGTCCATGGCGGGACTGCCGGAAGGTTTGGGCTCGACCGATGCGCCACCTGTGCCGGCATTGGACTGTTCGCCAGCCAGTGGCCAGTCCTGCGCGAACTCGTTCGAGCGCGTGTAGAAATACGCCGCGAGCAGGCGCTGCGACAGTGGATCGCCCAGCGCCTTGTCGAGCTGATCCGGATGCGCGAGGATGCTGCGCGCGACGAACAGCAACGACGCGCGCCCGCTGCGCGATCCGTGCGCGGCCTGTTGCACGTACAGCGCGACCGCGGCAGCGACATTCCCGCGATGCCAGTGCATGCGCGCCTGCTCGCCATAGCTCGCGACCGCCAAGCCGAGCGGATCGGCAGCACCGTCCATTGCGTGCTTGCGCACCTGCCCAAACGATGCGATCGCGAAATCGGTGTCGCCGCTCGCGGCGTGCAAACGACCCAGCATGTATTGCGCCCACAGCCCCCGCCGCGGACGTTGCTCCGGCGATAGCGCGAGCACGCGCTCAAAATGTACGCTCGCGCTCGCCATCTCGCGGGCCTTGAATGCGATCGCGCCCAGCGTGTAGTCCAGCAGTTCGGGCGCAAGCCCGGCGCCGACTGAAGTCGCAGCATCGCTATTGGCCGCCGCGCGCATCGCTTCGATTTTCTTCAATTCGTCCGCCGACAATCCGATCGCCTCGGCCTTCGTGCGCGCATCCTTCGGATCGTCCGAATCCCCGTCTTCCACCACGCGCAGGTGATCGTCGGGTTTCGGCAACAGATGCGCCGCCTCGGAATCGAAAGTGCCGTCGGGCAGGTCCAGCAGGCTTGCCTTGCGATCGTCGAGCAGGTTCTGCGGAAAATCCGGGCCGCAAGCCAGTACCGCCGACAACGGCAACACACAGGCCAATGCGAACAACGCGCCCTTACGCATGCACATGCAAGTCTCCGGGCACCAGGTGCGTGCAGCGCACCCAGCCCAGTGGCCGCGTCTGCGTCGCCGGAAGGGTCTTGTCGGTTTCGCGCACGAAGCGCGGCGCGCCGTTGATGCGCGCGCTGTTATCGCGCTCTATGCGATATCCGGGCAGCGCGTCGGCGTCTTTGCAACCGCTGCCGCCGATCTCGACCGATGCGGGCAGCGTCGCCTCGATGTTGCCGCTGTTGCGCACGCTGATATCGAACGCGCCGTTGCCGCCATCGCCGATTTCCGGCGTCCATGCACTGTGCAAATCCTTGCCGCCGATCACCGCGTCGATCGTCGTGAGCGGCCACGCGCGGTGATCGCCCGACAGCGGCAACCGGAACCACAGGTAGCCGCGCAGGTTCGGCGGTGGGGTTTTCTCGAGCGTGCGCAGCAAGTCTGCAACCGCGCGCGGATCGCTGAACAATTCAAGGCGCTCGCCGGGCTCGGCCAATGGCGCTTCGCTCTCCACCCCGACCTGATGGCCCTGCGCGTCCAGCACCAGCGCCGAACCGTAGGCAGGCAACGCGACGCGGAATGGCTTCGCCGCCTGCTTCGCGAATGCATCGATCCACTGCCGCGCCTGTTTCGCATCGAACAGGCCATGCTTCGGATCGCTGACCGCGTGCACTTGCAGCACCGCTTCGTCGGATTGCGCGAGTACCGACGCCAGGCCGGTCGCACCGATCCACGCCGGCAACGCAGTGATCGACAACGTCACATCGTTCGGCAACTTCTTCCTGATTGCAGCAAGCAATTTCGCGTAGTCGGCGAGCCTGGGCGAGGCGCAGTCGAAATCGATCTCGACACCGTCCACGTTCACGCCGGCCGCGCGCCACGCGAGGATGGTGTCGTGCGCGCTGGTAGCGATCGCGTCCGCATTCAACGTCGGCAGGCGGCCATCGAGTCGGATCACCGGCCGCACCGCGCGTCCATCGGACTTCAGTGCGGCCAGATCCACATGCGCGTCGATCCAGCCTTCGCGCGGATGCTGTTGCGCGGCGAGTACGCGCAATTCCGAGAACAGCGTACGGCTGTTCTTCAGCGCATCGACATGCGCGGGCATCCATACGCGTTGCCAGATATAGACGCCGGATGTCGGCGCGGCGCTGGCCGGTGCAGCGAACGGCGTGGTGTTCGCGGGCGCGATCACTGGTGCTGGCGTGGCGCGTGCGGCAGCGGCTGGCGTGGTCGCGTTGGCGGAATCGGCGGACTCCGGGGAGTGGCCGCAGGCGGCGATAAGTGCGACGAGTACGGAGCAAATAAACAGGAAACGCAAGTTCATGCGGATGGCGTGCCGGGAAAGATAATGTCGACGATACCAGCGACGGGGCATTCGTGGCACACGGACTTGATCAAGACCTACGTATGCACCGTCCTTGGCGCACTTCCGTTCGGCGTCCTGCCTCACCAGTAGCCAAGCGCACGCGAAACGCATCGCGTAACGCGCTTGGCTACAACCAGCCCTTTTGCCGCGCCAGCCGATGCGCTTCGATCCGGTTGCTCACGCCGAGCTTGCCGATCGCTTCGGACAGGTAATTGCGCACGGTGCCGTGCGAGAGATGCAGGCGCTCTGCGATCTCGCCAGCGCCGAGCCCATCGCCGGCCAGTCGCAGCACCTGGCGCTCGCGCTCGTTGAGCGGATCGGCTTCCGACCAAGCTTCCAGCGCGAGTTCGGGCGCGATCGCGCGGCCGCCGCGATGGACCTGGCGCAGTGCTTCGGCGAGTTTTTCCGCGGGAGCGTCCTTGAGCAGGTAGCCGAGCACGCCGGCATCCAGCGCGCGACGCAGGTAACCGCTGCGCGCGAAGGTCGTGACGATCACCACCTTGACGGGCAATTCGCGTTCGCGGATGCGCTGCGCGAGTTCGAGTCCGGTCAGGCCGGGCATCTCGATGTCGGACACCAGCACATCGGGCAGCGCATCCATTTTCTGCAGGCGTTGCAGTTCGCGCCACGCCGCATCGCCATCGGCGACGCAGCCGATCACTTCGATATCGGATTCCAGCCCGAGCAGCGCCGACAGCGCGCCGCGCACCATTGCCTGATCCTCGGCGAGCATGACGCGGATCATGGATGGGAATTTGCGGGCGGAATCATGCGCGCACGGTAACGCGGTACTCGTCGCGACTCAATCAGCCCGACGAACGTCACGCGTGGCGCAACTCCGCTTGCGCGGTCGCGACCTCCACCGATGCTGTCGATATCTCCGCCGCAGCAGTGCGTGGCAGTGGCAGGCTCGCGACCAAGGTCGTGCCGCGACCGCGCTCGGAGTCGATGCGCAGTTCCGCGCCTATGTCCACAAGACGTTCGCGCATGCCAGCCAAGCCATTCCCCGGCACGATCGCACCGCCACGCCCGTCGTCCTCGATCCGCAACTGCAGGATTTGCTGAGAGTCCTCCAGCGCGATCCGCACCAACGTCGCGCGCGCATGACGCTGCACATTGGTCACCGCCTCGCGGATCACCAGCGCGAGCACGGTCTCGATTTCCGGTGGCAACGCGACGTCGGCTAGCGCGTATTCCAGCCGTACGCCGTTGGATTCAAGCAGCAATTTCGCCGATGCGAGCTCGGCGGCGAATCCTGCGGCGCGAATGCCAGTCACCGCGCGACGAACCTGCGATAGCGCATCGCGCGCAACGCGCTCGACATCGGCGATCTCGCGCCGCGCCGCGTGTGGATCGCGGTCGAACAAGCGGTTCGCGAGTTCGGATTTCAAGGTGATCAGCGACAGCGTGTGGCCGAGCAGGTCGTGCAGGTCGCGGCCGATGCGCTCGCGTTCTGCCAAACCGGCCAGGCGACGCACTTCGTCGTGACTCAACTTCAATTCGGCATTGCGCTGCTGGTTGCGCCGGTACACCAGGTTCATGCCGCCGACGACCGGCCCGATCACCATCGCGCTGAAGATGTACACCCACGGGTAGCCAAGCCACTGCCATTCCAGCGCGTACAAGGCGAGCATGCCGACCATCAGCAACCGCGCTTTGCGCATATCCCGTGCGAATGCGAAGAACGCGCAGGCGTAGATCAGATAGCCCTGCCCGCCCGAGTTGAACGGCGTGAGCAGGAAGCCCAGCGCGCCGATCGCGATCGCGTACCAGACCACGTCCTCCTGGTCGCGCCGGTACAACGCGCGGAAATACAGCCACAGGAACGCGACGAAACTGGAGAGCGTCGGCCAGAACCAGTGCGGAAACGCATCGCCCGCGAACCACGGCGTGGTAACGATGAAGATCGACCACACCAGGTTCAACCACGCGTAGGTGCGCAGGTCGGCGACGCTGGCGAAGCCCGACGAGCGAGCGCGTGCGAGTTCTTCCTCGGTGGGTGCGAATCGGAACAGCATCGTCGTCATTCTTCGCGCAGTAGTCGAATTGGATTACGCCGTTCGCGCCAGCCAGCGACGCGCAATGCCGAAACATACGGCCGTAAATCCGGCGAGCCACAACAGATGCACGCCGATATGGGCTGCGGGCACCTGGCCGACCGTCATCAGCCCCAGTTGCCCCAGATGATACGCCGGCCACAGTGGCGCGATCTGCCCAACAACCTTCGGCAGCATCGTCAGCGGCATCCACAATCCCGACAGGAAGGCCATCGGCAGGTAGAACAGGTTGATGAAGGCCGGTGCGGCATTCGCATTGGAGCGCGCGCCGATCATCAGTCCCAGCGCACAGAACGGCATCACCCCGACGGCCGCGATCGCGCCGACCAGCAGCCACTGGCCTGGCGCAAGCCGCACGCCACCGAGTGTGTACGCCATCACCGCGAGGATCGCGTAGATGATGACCGCGAACAGCATCGCCATCGCCATCTTCGACAACAGATATGCGCCCGGCGGCATCGGCGCGACGCGCTTGAGCGCAAGCCAGCCGCGCTCGCGTTCAATCGCAACGCCGACGCCGAATCCGAACAGGCTCGGCGCCATCACCCCGAACACGCTGTAGGTCGCGAACAGGTAGTGCGCCGCATTGGCGCTGCTGCGATTGAGCAGGATGCCGAACAGCAAGTAGAACAACGGAGGGAACAGTAGGGTCGGCGCTGCGAACGCCGGCGTGCGCAGGACGCGCAGGAATTCGTACTTGGCTTCGAGCCAATACGCGGAAAGCGAAATACGCGAAAGAGTGCTCGTGGGTGCGGTTGCGACGACGGTGTTCATGCGGCCTCCCGGGTGATTTCGACGAACGCTTCGGCAAGTCCGGCGCGGCGGATTTCCAGCTCGTTCAAGTCGGCGTCCGCGGCCAGCAGTTTGCGGACGATGTTTTCGGCGAAATCGGTGACGATCTCGATGCGTTCGCCATCGTGTTCCACGCTGCGCACATGCGGCCAGCAACGGATCGCGTCGAGCGCGAGCGTCGAGACGCAGCGGATGCGCTTTTGCGAAACGCGCGCACGGATCGCCGAAACGCTGCCT
>JANXZP010000235.1 GCA_025355485.1 Pseudomonadota bacterium | reverse complement strand
GAAGGCCGGCGCGACCTGTTCGAATACGAGGGCGGCATCCGCAGCTTCGTCGAGCATCTGGCCCAGCTCAAGACCCCGCTGCATCCCTCCGTGATCGCAGCCAGCGGTGAGCAGGCTGGCATCACCGTGGACATTGCCCTGCAATGGACCGATGCCTATCAGGAAACCATGTTCTGTTTCACCAACACCATTCCACAGAAGGACGGGGGTACCCATCTGGCCGGTTTTCGCGCCGCGCTGACCCGCACGTTGAACGCATACATTGAGCAATCCGGGATCGCCAAGCAGGCCAAGATCACCTTGGCCGGCGACGACATGCGCGAAGGCATGATCGCGGTATTGTCGGTCAAGGTGCCGGATCCAAGTTTCTCATCGCAGACCAAGGAAAAGCTCGTATCTTCCGAGGTGAAACCCGTTGTTGAAGCGATCGTCGCCGAAAAACTCGGTAACTTCCTGCAAGAGCATCCTTCTGAAGCGCGCGCGATCGCCGAGAAGGTGGTCGACGCCGCGCGCGCGCGCGAAGCCGCGCGCAAGGCACGCGAACTGACCCGCCGCAAGGGCGCGCTCGACATCGCCGGCCTGCCCGGCAAGCTCGCCGATTGCCAGGAAAAGGATCCGGCACTGTCGGAGCTGTTCATCGTCGAGGGCGATTCGGCAGGCGGCTCGGCCAAACAGGGCCGCAACCGCAAGACCCAGGCGATCCTTCCGCTCAAGGGCAAGATCCTCAATGTCGAGCGCGCGCGCTTCGACAAGATGCTCGGCAGCGCCGAGGTCGGCACCCTGATCACCGCGCTCGGCTGCGGGATCGGCAAGGACGAGTACAACCCGGACAAGCTGCGCTACCACCGCATCATCCTGATGACCGACGCCGACGTCGACGGCTCGCACATCCGCACCCTGCTGCTGACGTTCTTCTACCGGCAGATGCCCGAGCTCATCGAGCGCGGCCACATCTACATCGGCCTGCCGCCGCTGTACAAGATCAAGCAGGGCAAGACCGAGCTGTACCTCAAGGACGACAGTGCGCTGAACCAGTACCTGGTGAACAACGCGGTCGAGGGCGCCGAACTGCGGCCTGGCGAATCAGCGCCGCCGATCACGGGTGTCGCCCTCGAAAAGCTGCTGCTGGACCTGGTCGCCGCGCAGGACGCGATCGCGCGCAACGCCTATCGCTTCGACAGCACCGTCTTGCACGCGATGCTGGAAATGCCGCCGCCGAGCGCCGCACTGTTCGAGCAAGCTGCTGCGCGCGACGCGTGGCTCACGCAACTGCAGCAGCGACTGGGAGCGGTTCGACTGGGTCGCCCGCAATACGTTCTTCGCGGACTTGCGGCTGACGATGCGCATCCGGCAGCGCTGGTGGTCGAACGCCAGCAACACGGCCTGTCGGTTAGCCAGAGCTTGCCGGTCAGCTTGTTTGATGCAGGCGAATTGCGTCCGATCGGCGACTTTGCTCGCTCGCTCGATGGGCTGTTGCAATCCGGAGCCAGCGTCAGTCGCGCCGGCAAGACGCAGTCGATTGCCAGCTTTGCCGAGGTGCATGCATGGCTGCTCGACGAAGCCAAGAAAGGCCGCACGATCCAGCGATTCAAGGGTCTCGGCGAGATGAATCCCGAACAGCTCTGGGACACCACGGTGAACCCCGAGACGCGACGCCTGCTGAAGGTGCGTATCGAGGATGCGGTGGCTGCCGATCAGATCTTTGCGACCCTGATGGGCGATGTGGTCGAGCCGCGCAGGGATTTCATCGAAGACAACGCCTTGCGGGTCAGCAACCTAGACGTTTGAGCGGCTGGGTTGCACGGCTTGAGTGGCGACCGGGCTTGCGCATCACGCGTAATGTCGCAGTGCGCGACGCGTATGACAGCGCGTCTCCGGGAGTACTTGAGTAAACACACTAACTCCGTTTAGTCTGTCGGGCCCGGCGCGCGCTGCGCGTGGCGACTGGAAGCAAAGGATTCAGCATGTACTCATTACGGAACCCCCGGGGTTTTGTCCTCACGGCAATCATCGCCGCGGCCTTGGCCGTGCCGCTCGCTCACGCGCAGGACGATCTTGGCGATGAAGTCAAGTCGACGGACAAACACGATTTGGTCAAGAAAAGGCCAGTGAAGGTCGTGCAGATGTATCCCGATGCCACGCGCAAGGATCCGGACATCCAGGCAACGCCTGGCATGGCCAAGAACATCATGCAGATGCACGCGCTGGTCGATGCCAAGAACAACGACGAGGCGATCGCGCTGGGCGAGAAGATGCTCGCCGATCCCAAAGCCAACCATTTCGATCGCGCGGCCGCGTACCAGGGAATCGGTTACGCCAATTTTGGCAAGCACGACTACGCCAAGACCGCCGAAAACCTGCAGGACTGCCTGACCGAAAACGCATTGCCCAACAACGACCACTACCAAACCATGCTGAACCTGGCGCTGGCGCAGATCGCAGGGAACCAGGCCGATACGGGTTTGGCGACCTTGAATCGCCTGGCAGCGGAAACGAAGCTGGACAAGCCCGAGTACAACGGCATTCGCGGGCGTGCGAGCTTCGCGAAGAAGGACTATGCGAGTGCGGCGCAGGCCCTGCAAAAGTCCGTCGACGCGTCGGCGAAACCGGATCAGGGCGAGCAGCAGATGCTGTTTGCCAGCTATTTCGAGCTCAAGCAGCCCGAGCGCGCCGCAAAAGTCGCGCAGGACATCGTGCATGCGCACCCGGACGACAAGGCCGCGATCTTGAATCTGGCCGCTGTGTATCAACAGGCCGGGCAGCCCGACAAGGCCGCCGCGCAACTGGACGATGCGCGCAAGCGCGGACTGCTGACCGACGCGAAGGATTATCGCGGGCTGTATGTGCTGTACTCGAACATCAAGGGCCGCGAGAAAGACAGCATCGCGGTCATCAACGAAGGACTGCAAAAGGGCATCCTGCAACCCAATGCGGAGGTCTATACGGCGCTCGCCGAGGATTACTATTTCACCAACCAAACCGCGCTGGCGATCGATGCGTATCGCAAGGCCGATGCCGCATCCACCGATGGCGAAGCCGCATTGAACCTGGCCAAGGTTTACAACAACCAGAACCAGGCGGCGGAAGCCAGGGCCGCAGCAGAGCGCGCGTTGCAGAAAGGCGTGAAGAATCCCTCGGAGGCGCGCGGCATCATCGAGCGCGCCAGCGGGGTCGCCAAGAAACCGGGCAAGAAAAAGTGACCTGTTCGGCAGATTGCTCCCGATGGTGTTTGACCGGCTACCTGTTTGATATAAGCTAATGGATTCCCGCACCAGCATGACCGGCGCGGCCACGACGAGACAACGAGACACAACGAAGCCGCCCAGCGCATGACGCAGCCCTCCTATCAGCTCAGACACCTTGAACAGCCCGATACGTTGAACTGGGGGCGCATCAGTGGCCTTGCGTTCGCGGTCACGGTGCAGGCCGCCCTGTTCATGATGTTGCTGGTGCCGCCGTCGTTCCAGAACAACGACAAGGACAAGGACAACACCACGGCGGCGACGATCATCGAACCGCCGCCGAAGCCGCCGCCGCCGCCGCCGCCGCCGCCGGAAAACATCAAGACGCCGCAGCCGAAGGACATCCCGCCGCCGCCGCGCCCGAATGTGATGCCGCCGCCGCCGACCCCGCCGGTGATCTTCGATACGCCGACGCCGGTGTCCACGCCAGCGCCGCCGCCTTCGCCTCCGGCGCGGCCCGTGGAGGCGACGAACGTCGGGGCCAGCATCGATCTTTCCTACCAGCAGCACAATCCGCCCGAATATCCGCGTGAAGAGCTTGCGCAGGAGATCACCGGCACCGTGACCCTGCTGGTCACGGTGAGCGATTCGGGAGAAGCCCTGGATGTGCGGGTCGAGCGATCCAGCCGCAACAGGAACCTTGACCGGGCCGCGGTCGAAGCCGCCAAGAAATGGCGATTCAACCCGGGCGTGGAAGGCGGCAAGAGAGTGGGTGGCGTCGCGCGCGTCACCGTCGAATTCAAACTGTAATTACCCGCAACTACTCAAACGAAGGGCCAGGCCATGATGCTGCAGGATCCCACCACCCCGATGGCCGCTGCGGCCACCACTCCAGCCGCTGCGGCGGTCGGCACATCCACCAACGAAGCCTTCAACAACATAGGCTTCGGGCACATGTGGGATACCTTCATGGCCGGCGACAACTACATCGGCCTGATGGTGTTCATCGTGCTGATCCTGATGTCGTCCAGCTCGCTGTTCTACATGATGGTCAACACCTTCCGCAACGCGCGCATCCGCGCGCGCACGGACAAGGTGATCCGCACGTTCTGGGACACCGCGAACGCGCAGGAAGCGATCCAGTTCATGGAGCAGCAGCCCAAGAACGAGCCGTTCTCCAAGATCGCGCTCGACTGCGCCGAAGCCGCCGCGCATCACCAGCGCAATGAAGGCGGTCGCCTGACCGGCGCCTTGAACCGCTCGGAGTTCATCGACCGCGCATTGCGCCAGGCGGTGAGTCGCGAGAGCGAGGGACTCGAGAACGGATTGACCGTGCTCGCCACGGTGGGTTCGACCGCGCCGTTCGTCGGCCTGCTCGGCACCGTGTGGGGCATCTACCATGCCCTGACCGGCATCGCGTCGTCCGGCCAGTCGTCGATCGAGGCGGTCGCCGGCCCGGTCGGCGAGGCGCTGATCATGACCGCGCTCGGCTTGTTCGTCGCGATCCCGGCGGTGCTGGCCTACAACTTCTTCGTGCGCATGAATCGCGTGACGAACTCGAAGTTCGACGCCTTCGCGCACGACCTGCACGACTTCTTCGCCACCGGTTCGCGCGTCGGCGACATGCAGTCCCGCTAAGACCAGACCGCAGAACGCAACGGAGCCGACACGATGGCCTTCAGCAGCAACGATAGCGGTGGCCCGATGGCCTCGATCAATGTCACGCCCTTGGTGGACGTGATGTTGGTGCTGCTGATCATCTTCATGATCACCACGCCGCTGATGAAGCACAAGATCGAGGTGAAGCTGCCGAACGCGGTCTTGAGCAAGAAGCCGGACGTCCCCACCCGACCGCCGATCACGGTGACCGTCAAGGCCAACGGCGACCTGTTCTGGAACGACGAACCAGTGGATCAGCCTATGCTTGAGCAGCACCTCGGCACCACCGCGCAGCTGCAACCGCAGCCCGAACTGGATGTGCGCGCCGACAAGACCACGCGCTACGGCACGATCTGGCAGGTGGTGCGCACCGCCAAGGACGCCGGCATGCAGAAGGTCGGCTTCATCTCCGCGCCACACGGCCAGAGACACCTGTGACTAGGACTGGAGGGCGACGCCATGGCATTCAGTAGCGGCAACAGCGGTGGTCCGATGGTGGACATGAATGTCACGCCCCTGGTGGACGTGATGCTCGTGCTGCTGATCATCTTCATGGTGACCATGCCGCCGATGACCTATCCGATCAACGTGGATCTGCCGCAGCCATCGGTCATCCCGCCGAAAGTGTCTCCGGCAGCGCCGATCGACCTGAAGATCGACGCCAACGGCGCGATCACCTGGAACGGTTCATCGATGCCGCCGAACGCGCTGGTCGGCGCGATGAAGGTCGAAGCCGAACGCTACACGAACCCGATCGACCAGCCAGTGATACAGATCGACACCGACAAGGACGCGAAGTACGACACCCTGGCCATCGTGTTGGCCGATGCCAAGAACGCGGGCCTGATCAAGATCGGATTCGTGGACAGCGGCCAGCGTTGACCAGGCCAGCATGGGTCGATTGAACAACGCCGCCTTCGGGCGGCGTTTGTTTTACGGGACGTATCAGGGTCGGGCGTGCGCCGCGGCGATGATGCGCAGATACGTCGCGACGGTCGCTTCCAGCCCCGCATACAACGCCTCGCCGATCAACGCGTGTCCGACCGACACCTCGCCGATGCCGGGCGCCGCGCGCAGCAAATCGCCGAGATTGGCTTGGTCCAGATCGTGTCCTGCATTGACCCCGAGGCCCACCGCCTGCGCGCGTCGCGTCGCCTTGGCGCATGCGGTGAACTCGCGCGCCACATCGCCATGTTCGTATGCGAGCGCATAAGGACCGGTGTAGAGCTCGACGCGCGCCGCGCCAATGTCCGCGGAGCGTTCCAGCGTCGGCGTATCGCAATCCATGAACAGGGAAACGCGGCAACCCAGCGCATTGAAAGCGCGGATAAGCGGCGCGAGCCGTTCGCCGTCACGCGCCAGATCGAATCCGTGATCCGACGTGATCTGGCCATCGCCATCAGGCACGAACGTCACTTGGGTTGGGCGCGTGCGTTCGGCCAGCGCCAGCAAGCCCGGGTAGTCGCCGCGTTCCGGCGCGAACGGATTGCCCTCGATGTTGAACTCGACGCGATCGCGGCACAGTTCGGCGAGTAGCAGCACATCGTGCGGACGGATATGGCGCTGGTCCGGTCGCGGATGCACGGTGATGCCGCCGCAGCCCGCAGCGATCACGGTTTCGGCGGCGCTGCGCAAATCGGGGCGTTCGCCGCCGCGAGAGTTTCGCAGCACCGCAATCTTGTTGAGGTTGACGCTGAGCAGGGTGGTCGATCCGGTCATCGGTTTAGGGTAACAGTTCGCCGGATATGGCTGGCCGGCGCGCCTGCTTTCGCCGGTGCGAATCGACTGCGGGCACCAACGGGTATTGCGCGCCGTTCGGTCGCCGCGCCGATGCAATCGGATACGGGGCGACAGCGCCGGCAGTAGCGCTGCGTCGGTCGTGATCGCGGTCACACATCGGGCAATGGCAGGGCCGATGCGCCACGCAGAAGTGACTCATGGGCTTCAATTGCGGTGCTGTGAGCAGCATACTGGAGCGATGGCAGGGGCGATTCGCACGATCCTGAAGATACTGGTGCAGGCGGCATGCTGCTGGTGCGCGGCGGCGTGGGCGTTTCCGGGCGATCCGCAGCTGCAGAGGTTCACGCCCGCGGATTTCAAGGCGACGCCGTATCTCTACAGCATCGTCGGCGATAGCGAGGGCAGGCTGTACGTCGGCAACAACGACGGTGTGCTGCGCCTGCAGGGCCGCGAATGGGAAACGATCCCGCTGCCGGGCGGCATGTCGGCGGGGTCGCTCGCTCGCACCCGCGATGGCCGGGTGTATCTGGCCGGATACGACAGCTTCGGCAGCATCGACACGGCGGCCGATGGCAACGCCGTCTATCACGACCTTCGCGACGCGTTCGGACTCAAGGGCGCGGGTCGCGCGCTGGGCTGGATGTCGGGCGTGATTCCGGTCGACGACGGCGTGTATTTCCGCGCGCAGCAACGCCTGCTGTTTTACAGCTTCAAGGGGCGGCACCAGCAATGGCCACTGTCCGAAAAGGAAGGCTCGCTGAGTGCCTGGCATGGCAATCTGTACAACCTCGACATGAAACTGGGCCTGCGTCGATTCGACAACGGGCAACTGGTGCCGGTGGCGGGCGGCGAAGTGATGCACGGCCATCGCGGCGTGGAGTTGATCGACCAGGGCGACAGCGCGCTGGCCCTTTCGGTCGGCGGGTTCTTCCGGCTGCAGAACAATCGCGTGACTGCGCTCGGTGTGCCGCCGATACCGGCCGACGCCGGCATCTTCGCGAACGCGCTTTCCTTGCCTGAAGGCGGTTTCGTGGTCGGCACCAACACCGGCGACCTGCTCGAGTACGACGCCGGCGCGCACCTGCTGTCGCGGCACAAGATCACCCGGGCCAGCATCGGCGGTCTGTATTACGACACCGATCATGGCCTGTGGGCCGTCAGCGAGGATGAGCTGGTGCGGCTGCAACTACCGTCGCCGTGGTCTCGTATCGACGTGGGCGATCTGGGCGGCGTAATCGCCGATACCGAGCTGCATCGCGGAGCGCTGTGGCTGGCGGTGGGATCGCTCGGCCTGGTGCGCATGACCGACGACAGCGGTGAGCGCAAGACCGAGTGGATCGCTTCGGAACATCGCAAGCAGATTTTCAGCCTCGTCAGCACGGAAGACGGCCTGCTGATCGCGCAGGGCGCAGGCATCGACGTGATCGCCGACGACGGGAAAACGACCCAGCTCGTGGATCACGAGCAACCGGTATACGCGATCGTGCTCTCGCATTACGACCACGACCTCGCCTATGCGCCGGGCGACGAGGGCGTGTATATGCTGCGTCGGAAAGACCATCACTGGGCGGTCGCCGCGCTGCTGCCAGCGCCCGAGCTCGCGACCCAGACGGTGATCGAAACCGCGCCGGGCGTGCTCTGGGTGAATAATACCCGCGGTCTGCCTGAACGCTGGCAGGTCGACACCGCGACTGCGCGACTGCTCAAACGCGAACGCTTTGCGCTCAACGCCCCTGGCTACAAGGAAGACCCCAATCAGGCGGCGCAGGTGTATGCCTTCGCGGGCGCGGTGTATGTAGGCTTGGGTACGGATCCATTTCGCTTCGACGGCCACGCCTTCGTTCCGTTTGCTGGCCCGCCGTTCTCCTACATGCAAAGCCCGAATGCGTTCATGGTGCAGCAGACGCCTACAGGAATATTCGCCTATACCGGCAGCAGGCTGTATCGGCGTGGCGATGACGGGCTCTGGAAGCGCGAGGATTTCGGCGCGCAAGCGCAGGCTTCGCAAAGCGTGTTGCGTTACGGCAGCGACGGCGTGCTGCGGCTGAGCGTGTGGCGCGCCTTGTTGCAGTACCACCCCAACGCCAAGCCGACACGATCGCCGCCGCCACTGACGGTGCGGCTGACCGCAGTCAATCGCATCGGTAGCGATGGGCACAGTGAAAGTTTGCCAGTGCATGCGCAAGGTCGCGATGAGTTCAGGCAGGACCAGGCGCTCAACCTGCGGTTCGCCGTGTTCAGCCCCGAGCCCGGGGTGGAATACCGCTATCGTGCGGCGGGGCTTACGGCGGGCTTCACGAACTGGCGCGAACTGCCCACGGTCGGATTGAGCGGGCTCGACCAGCCCGGCGACTACGTGATCGAGGTACAGGCGCGAACGCCCAGCGGGCGTCAGGTGCAGCCGCTGTTCTACTCCTTCTCGATCGCGCCGCGCTGGTACCAGATCACCTTGGTGCGCTTGCTCGCCGCATTGATCGCGCTGATCGGGCTGTGGTTGCTGGTTCGCTGGCGCGAACACCGGCAAGCGCGCCGTTACGCCGAACGCCAGCGCCAACTCGAGATGAAGATCGCCGAACGCACGGTCGATCTGGAAGTCGCCAACCGCAAGCTCGGGGAATTGGCGACCGAAGACAGCCTGACCGGCGTGGCCAATCGGCGCGCACTGGAAACCGGCCTGCAGCGTGAGTGGCGGCGATGCATGGACTTGCGCGCGCCAATCGCGCTGCTGATGATCGATGTCGACCACTTCAAGCAGTACAACGACCTTCACGGCCACCTCGCCGGCGATGGCGTGCTCAAGGAAGTCGCGCACCAGCTCGCCGCCGGGCACGACCCGCAGCGCGAATTGCTCGCGCGTTACGGCGGCGAGGAATTCTGTCTGGTGCTGCCGGGCGTGGCGCAGGATGGCGCGCAGCAGCGTGCGGAATCGCTGCGCAGACTGTTCGACGACGGCGTATCGGTGGTGACGGTGAGTATCGGCGTTGCCGTGAAGGTGCCGCAGGATCCCGACGGCGCCGAGTCGCTGCTACGCGCGGCCGACCAGATGCTGTACGAAGCCAAGCGTCGCGGCCGTAATCAGGTCGCGGTCGCCGACTAGGCATCGTCCGACACGCAATATCCCTGTACAGCGGCGAACTGATCGCGGCACGCCAATGCGACGGTGTGCGTGGGTGCCGGTGCCAGGCGCAGGAAACGCCAAGATTGTGCATCGTCGGCCTCGTGAGGCAGCGCCATCACGGCAGGCGCGCTATCGTCGTCGACGATAGCGAATTCCCACGCCGCCAAACGTCCGAAGATGCCGGTGCCGGTGGCTTTGCACGACGCTTCCTTGGCGGTCCACAGGCGCAGGAACGCGCGGCGCGCGGATTCCGCATCCAGCGCGCGCAGTGCTGCGGCTTCATCCGGCGCAAACCAGCGCGAGGCCAGTGCGACCACCGGTGGCGCGCGATCGCAACGCTCGATATCGATGCCGACGCGGCCACCGGCGGCGACAGCGAGCACGCTACCGCCGCGCGTATCGCTGAAGTTGAAATCGGGTGCGCCGGCGTGCAGCAGATACGGCCGGCCTTTCGGCTCGCGGCCGAAGCGCAGCTCGGAAGCTTCCAGCGGCAGGTAGCGCGCGAGCAGGATGCGCAACACCGCGTCGGTGCGCTCGCGGCGGGTTTGCGCAGTCGGCTGCAGCGATTCGGGCCACCACCACACATCCAGCGCGGAGGCGGTCTGTTTCGCCGCGAGTTGCGCGAGAGGAATCGGTAGCCAGTCCATGGGCGCAGGCCAGCGTGGGCGGAATCGACAATCGTGGATTCGGAAACAAGAACGGCGGCATGCGGCCGCCGTGCTCGTCTGCAGATACCGGGTTACAGCTACAGGCGTCTGATCAGGCGGATCAGCAACAGCAAGATCACTGCGCCGATAAAGGCGAACAGGACCGAACCGATCCAGCCACCGCCGAGCCCCAGGGTGCCGACACCCAATTTGGGCAGCAGCCAGCCGGCTAAAAACGCGCCGACGATGCCGACGACGATGTCCCCGATCAGACCGAAGCCACGCCCACGAACCACGACACCAGCTAACCAACCCGCGAGAGCACCTACTATCAGGATGATGATGAGACCTTGAACAGGCATATGCGTTTCCTCCACGTCCATGATGGTGATGGGGCGGCCCGAGCCGCGACCCGGCCCGAGCCTAGCACGGGCTAAGCCTGGGGCGGTGTCGTCTTCGCGCGCTCGGAAGACGCGCCTTCAGCATGGGCGGCCGCTTCAGCCTCGGATTGCCGCTGCATCTGCGCACGCTCGCGCAGGGTGTGCAATTCGGCCGGACTGAGGATCTCGTGATCGCTCCGGCTGGTGCCTTGCATCCGTCCTGCCAGCAACAACACGAACGCGAAGACCAACAACACCAATGCCAGGATCAGGCATAGCGCACCGAGCGCGAATGATGTCGTGGAGGCGGCCACCAGGAAGCAGGCGATCGCAAGCAGAATCAGGATCCAGGCCATGACGGAAGTTTCGCTTGCTCAGACGCCCGAAGTCTAGCCGATCCCTGCCACGGCGGGCACCTGCCGCAGGTTGTTTCGCGCCTAGAGTATCGGCGTGAAAAGCCGCGCGATCGCCTCGCCCAGGCGTTGCAGGAACGCAGGTTTCGGTGGCGGCTTCGGCACTTCGTGGGCGATCGCGAGATCGGCCGCCAGCACGCGCTCAAGAGCCACGGCCACGCTGTTGTCGGCGAACAGAACCGACAGTTCGAAGTTCAGCCGGAAGCTGCGCGAATCGAAATTGGCACTGCCGATCAGCGCGAGTCCATCATCGACCAGCAGCGCCTTGGAATGCAGCATGCGCGGGCCGTACAGATAGATGCGGACGCCGGTTTTCTGCAGGCGTTCGAAATACGAGCGCGCCGATGCATCCACCAGTCGCGAGTCGCTGCGCGCCGGCAGCAACAGCCGCACATCGAGGCCGCGCATCGCCGCGCCGCCGAGCGCGAACAGTGCGGCCTGGCTCGGCGCGAAATACGGAGTCGCCAGCCACACCCGGCGATCCGCACGATGGATCGCCTCGACATGCACCCGGTGGATCGGCTCCCACGGATTGTCCGGGCCGGACGGCAGGATCTGGGTACGGATCGCGCCTTCGATCGTCGGCGCGAAGGCGTCGGATTCGGCAATCACCTGGCCAGTCGCGTAATGCCAGTCCTCCAGCCACGCGGTTTGCAGCCAGCGTACCGACTCGCCTTCGAAGCGGACATGCAGGTCGTGGTAGGCGTCCGGATTCACGCGCTCGTTTTCATCGTCGGTCACGTTGATGCCGCCGGTGAAACCGACTCGTCCGTCGCAGACCACGATCTTGCGATGCGAACGCAGGTTGAGTTTGGGGCGCAGGAACGGCGTCAGCCACCAGCGGACCGGATGGAACCACGCAAGCTCGACGCCGGCTTCGATCAGCGACGCGATGAATACGCGCTTGAGTGTTCCGGAACCGACACCGTCGAGCAGTACCCGCACATGCACGCCAGCGCGGGCGCGCTCGATCAGCGCATCGCGCAACTGTGTGCCGCTGCGATCATCGACGAAGATGTAGTACTCGACATGCACATGCCGCTGCGCCGCCGCGATTGCCGCGATGATCGCATCGTAGGCCGCTGCGCCATCGACCAGCAGATCGACGCGGGTGCTTGCGCACATCGGATAGCCGGTGGTCGCCGCACCGACCCGCCCCATCGCGATGCTGTCGGACGTCGCCGCGCCGCGCTGGAATCCCGCAAGTGCGAGCTGGCTGCGCAGGCGCCGTCGACTCTGTCGTTTGATCCGCTGCGGGCCGAACGCGTAGTAGACCAGGAAACCGACATAGGGCAACGCCGCGAGCGCGAGCAGCCAGCTCAGGGTCGCGACCGGTTCGCGCTGCTGTAGCACGATCCACACCGCGAGCACGACCAGATAGCACAGCCAGCCGGCGGCCAGCAGTGGCAGCAAATGTTCCGGCAGGGCGAAGTGCATCAAATGCATCGCCCGATTGTGTCAGAAGCGTATGTGTCAGATGCGGCTGCGTCGGATACTAACGCGCAGCATGCCGCGGTCAGGCGCTGGCGTCGTGCTCGCGATGGATCGCGACGACGTGCTCGACCTCGCGCTTCGAGCCGAGGAACACCGGCACACGCTGGTGCAGCTTCGTCGGTTGCACGTCGAGCATGCGTTCGCGTCCGGTACTCGCCGCGCCGCCGGCCTGCTCGACCAGCAATGCCATCGGATTGGCTTCGTACAGCAACCGCAACTTGCCACCTTGCTCGCGGATTTTTTCATCCAACGGATAGATGAAAACGCCGCCGCGGGTGAGGATGCGATGCACGTCCGCGACCATGCTTGCAACCCAGCGCATGTTGAAATCCTTGCCACGCGGGCCGTCCTTTCCCTGTAGCAGTTCGCCGACGTAGCGCTGCATCGGCGTTTCCCAGCGTCGCTGGTTCGACACGTTCGCGGCGAATTCCTGGGTCTCCTCGGGAATCCGGATGTCGCGCCGGGTCATGATGAAGGTGCCGAGTTCGCGATCGAGCGTGAACGCATGGGTGCCGTGGCCGATGGTCAGCACCAGCATCGTGCTCGGCCCGTAGGCCGCGTAACCGGCGGCGACTTGCGCGCTGCCAGGCTGTAGGAAATGTTCGTCGCCCACGATCGCGACATCATCCGGACAACGCAGCACCGAGAAGATGGTGCCGACCGAGATGTTCACGTCGATGTTGGAACTGCCATCAAGTGGATCGAACACCAGCAGATAATTGCCGCGCGGATACATGTCGGGAATCGGTTGGCTGTGATCCATCTCCTCGGACGCGCACGCGGCCAGGTGACCGCCCCAGGCGTTGGTTTCGAGCAGGATCTCGTTCGACAGCACATCGAGCTTCTTCTGCGCCTCGCCCTGAATATTGCCTGTGCCCGCGTCGCCAAGCACGCCGCCAAGCGCGCCCTTGCCGACTGCGATCGAGATCATCTTGCACGCGCGCGCGACGACTTCGATGAGCAAGCGCAGGTCGGCATTGATGCGACCTGCCTGCTGTTCCTCGATCAGGTAACGGGTGATGGACATGCGGTTCATGGCGAGTTCTGTACAGGAAAGGCGGCATTGTAAGGCGCATGTCGAACGTGCGTTGCTCGAAAAAAAACGGCCATCCTAAGATGGCCGTTCGGATGTTGCGGACTTGCGGGAATCAGAAGCGGAATTCAGCCGCCGCCGTCAGGGTCTTGAGCGAACCACCCTGGCTGAACACGTCCACGCCGTTGTAGTCGTAGTTCAGGCTCAGGCCGAAGTTGCGCGTGAAGTCGTAGCCGCCACCGACGCCGATGTAGCCCTTGGTCGAGCTGTCGCTGGCATGGAAGCCGCCGAAGCTGACTTTGGTCTTGGAGCGCAGCACGCCCGCCCGGGCGTCGATGAACCAGCCGGTGTTGTCCGGGCTGAAGCTCATTTTGCCGACGAGGCCAGCGCCGAAGCCGTCGATCTTGGCCGAAAAGCCGCTGTCCGAGCTTGAGCCGAAATCGGTGTAGAAGCCTTCAACCGCGAAGTTCGGGTTGAAGTAATAGCCGACGCGGCCACCGAAGGACGTGTCGCTGCCGCTGTTGCCATTCACGGAGAGCCGGCTGTTGCCAGCTTCGCCGCGGAGGTACCAGTTGCTGGAATTGTCGGCAGCCATGGCAGACGTGGACAGGCCGGCCAGCGCCAGCAGCGAAGCAAAAAGCATGGTGTTCTTCATTTAAATCAATCCTTTGGACAAATGTGAAGCCATTAGTTGGCGCGCGAAGTATAGAGGCAGCCGCACAAATGTCAAAAATTTGTTATGTCGCGGATGTGCTTGCGAAATGAGCGAATGGCACGCCTGAGATGCAAAGTATGGCGAATGGCCGCGTTGAAGGCGATATCGGCCGGCATGTTCACGGCCTGACGTCGCCCAGCCAACCCCGCAGGGTGATTGCCTTGAGTTCCGCGTGCGTCCTACACGTCGCCGTCGTCGAGCCAGCCTTCGCCGCTGCCGCGGTGATAGATGTGATCGCTGCCCAGCGCTTCGCCGGCGGGGATCGAATCCTGGCTCGCGAGTTCGGCATAGATCGGCGCGAAGTCCGGCCGGGTTGCGTCCATCAATTGCTCGAAACTGTCGATCACGAAATAGGTTTTCTGGAAGGTGTCGATGCGATAGCGCGTGCGCATGATGCGCTGCAGGTCGAAGCCGATACGGTTGGGTGCCGGCGATTCGAGGCAGTGGATCGACTCGCCCTTCGACGACACGATGCCGGAACCGTAGATGCGCAGTCCGTCGGGTTCGCGGATCAGGCCGAACTCGACCGTGTACCAGTACAGCCGCGTGAGGTTCACCAGCGCATCGGCGCCGATGCCGTGCGCCTTCACGCCGCCGCATCCGTAGGCCTGCATGTAGTCGGCGAAGACGGGTTCCATCAAGAGGGGCACGTGGCCGAACAGGTCGTGGAACAGGTCGGGTTCGGCGAGGTAATCGAGTTGCTCGGGTTTGCGGATCCACCACGTCACCGGGAAGCGGCGGTTGGCGAGATGGTCGAAGAAGGTCAGTTCCGGCAGCAGGCCTTCGACGCCGACGAGTTCCCAACCGGTGGCCTTGCGCAGCGCGATGTTCAGCTCATCGAACTTCGGGATCGCATCGCCGTGCATGCGCATGCGCGAGAGGTTGTCGAGGAAGCTGCGCGCCGCGCGTTGCGGCAGGATGCCTTGCTGGCGCGCGTACAACGTCGCCCATGTCGCGTGGTCGGCCGCGCTGTAACTTGCCCACGGTTGTTCGACCACGGCGGTCGTATAGACCGGCACATAGCCCTTGTCGGTCATCTGGTGTTCGACCCGATCTGGAACGGTGGCCATGGCAATTCCCGCGTGGCGCGATGCATGCAGTGTAGGCCTAGCCTGGCGGCAGGAAAACCCGGTGTCCTTCGCGGTCATGCGCGAATCGACTGCCGCCGACTCAATGGCGTCGGCGATGGCGTGGCGTCGACACAGGCGCATCCGCGGACGGATCGTCGTCCCAATCCACGCCACCATCCCAGTTGTTGTCGAGCCATGCGTCCTCGGCGGTGCCGCGCGGCAGCTCGTGGCTCAGGGCATCGGCATGCGCAATGCGATGATCGTCGCTGGCAATTTCATCAATCGCATCGACTTCATCAGGCTCGTCTTCCCAGCTATAACGCTTGCGCGGCAACGCCGGGTCGCGACCGCGCCAGAGAATCGCCGCGATCACGCCGAAGATCGCGCCGCACAGGTGCGATTCCCACGAGATGCTCGCCTCGCGCGGGAAGATCGTGAGCAGCATGCTGCCGTAGAGGAAGAACGCCATCATCCCGGCCGCGATCGCCTGGCGGTCGCGGCGCAGCACGCCGAGCGTAAAGACCAGGAACATCAATCCGTGCGCGATGCCGCTCGCGCCGATATGCGCACTGCCGGGTTCGCCGATGAACCACACGCCGATCCCCGATCCGATCCAGATTAGCGGCAATGCACGCAGCGTCGCGCGCGGATACAGCCCGCCAGCGAGCGTGCCGAGGATCAATAGCGGCAGCGAATTGGCAACCAGGTGGTCCAGCGAAGCATGCAGCAGCGGTGCGGTGAGGATGCCGATCAATCCGGCGACGGCGTGCGGGCGCAGCGCGAGTCCGTCGAACGGAGCGCCCGACCCATGCTCGAACCCCTTGATCCACGCCAGCAGCGCGATAAAGCCCAGGCTCGCCCACGCGGCGCGCTTGAAGCGTTGCGCCATCGGCCGCGCATGCGCGACGACGGCATCGGGATCGGGTAGCGGCAGGTCCATGGTCACCACGTGGGGGCGTCTGCGTCCGGCGCAAGTCGCGCGGCAGTTATCATGCGCCCATGAATACAACCGCGAACCCGACCATCCAGCTCAAGACCGCGCGCCCGGCCAGCCATCCGAACGCACAGCATCCGTGGATCTACCAGAAGATGGTCGAGAAGCCGGTCGCCAAGCCCAAGCCCGGCAGCGTGGTCGAGATTTTCGACAACAGCGGCGGCTGGGTAGGCCGCGGTTTCTACAATGGCCATTCGCGGATTTCGCTGCGCGTGCTGAGCAACGATCCGAACGAGCCGATCGACGCGGAATGGTTCCGTCGCCGCATCGCGCAGGCAGTCGCGCTGCGGCGAGACACCCTGAAACTCGATGCGGCCAGCGATGCGTGGCGCGTCGTGCATGCCGAGGGCGACGGCATGTCGGGCCTGGTCGTGGACCGCTACGCCGACCTGATCGTCGTCGAGTTCTTTTCGGCCGGCATGTTCCGCCACCGCGAATGGATCTACGAGGCGCTGCGCGAGCAATTCCCGGGCTGCCGCTTCTACGCATTCGCGGAAGACCACGTGCAGAAGCAGGAGAGCTTCGACTTCCGCGCGCCCGACGCACCGCCGCCCGCGATCATCACCGAACATGGCGTGAAATTCCGCGCGAGTCCGGGCAGCGGCCACAAGACCGGATTTTTTGCGGATCAACGCGATAATCGCGAATGGTTCGC
>JANXZP010000192.1 GCA_025355485.1 Pseudomonadota bacterium | reverse complement strand
ATCCAGCAACGCGCCCTCTTCCACCAGCCGTGCTGCCATGGCGACATCGCCGTCCATCGCGCGGTCGCGGGCCATGAACGGAATGTGTTCACGGATCACGCGCCAAGCGGCTGCGACCGCCCTGCCGGGCGCGAACGCGGGTGCCGTGGCGAGTTCAGAGCGCAGGCCTTCGACTTCGGCCAGAAAGGTGACGCGCGCGGGATCGCTTTCCACTGGCCCGCCGTTGATCTTGCGGGCAAGACCAGCCGCCTCGCTGCGCGCGGCGAGTTCGTGCGCGGCGTTGATCATGTCGCGGCGGAAATCCAGCGCCTGTGCGGCGGTGTACAGCTCAAGTCCGAGCACGCGCGCGAGGTCGTCGGTCATGTCGAGCACGTGGCGCGCCTCGTTCGCGCCCATCGACACGTGGTCTTCGGCGTTGGCCGAGGTCGGGATCGAATACACCGACGCCGGATGCGCGCGGCTGGCGAGGTCGTTGACGATCGCCGCGGCGGTGTACTGCACGATCATGAAACCCGATTCGGTCGCATCCTCGTTGCCGATCAGGAATCCCGGCAAGCCGTCGTTGGTGGCCGGATCGACCAGTTTGTTGAGGCGTCGTTCGGAAATCGACGCGAGTACCGGAATGGCCGCCTTGACGTAGCTCATCGCGAGCGCAAGCGGCATGCCGTGAAAGTGGCCGGCGGAGATCACCTGCTCCTCGACGAACTTCGCATGTTCCATGTCGGGGAACACCAATGGATTGTCGGTGACCGCATTGAGCTCGATGTCCATCACCCGCGCGGCCTGCGCGACTGCGTCGCGTACCGCGCCGTGCACCTGTGGTACGCAGCGCAGCGAATAACTGTCCTGTGGCTGGTGTTTCTTGCCGCCGCGGAACGGGCGAAAGCGCTGGTAGAACTTTTCGCGTCCATGGCGCTGGTCCAGCGGCACCCAGTCCCAGCGGATATCGAAGCGCAGCGCCTGCGATTCGGTAGTGTCCCAGCTATGCGGCAGCCACGACGCAAATCGCGGCACTAGGTGATACGGAATATCGGCGAGCGTCGAACCCGCGAGCAAGGCACGCAATCGTGCCGCGACATGCACCTGCCCTGGATGCGGGCGCAACGCATGCACCGCCTCGTCGAACGCATGCACGCGTCCGGCGAACGCATCGATGGTCATCGCGGCTGCGAGATCGGCGGTATCGAGCAACCGTTCCAGCTTGTCGATCGCGAGCACGCCGCAGGCGAGCATCTGCGCGGTGCCGTTGTTGAGCGCGAGGCCTTCCTTGTACGACAGCCGTACGCGTTCGAGGCCAGCGCGCTGCAGTGCTTCCGCACCCGGCATGCGCTGCCCGTCGTAGAACGCTTCGCCGCCGCCGAGCAGCACCAATGCAAGATGCGACAGCGGAGCAAGATCGCCGCTCGCGCCAACCGAACCAAGCTTCGGCACGACCGGCACGACACCCGCATTGACCATCGCCGTCAATGCCTGCAGCGTACCCACGCGGATGCCGGAATGTCCGCGCATCAGGGTGTTGATGCGGATCGCCAGCATCGCGCGCACGACCTCGGGCGCGAACGCCTCGCCGACGCAGACCGCGTGGGTGATGATCAGGTTGCGCTGCAGTTCTTCATGCAGGGTCACCTCGGTGTTCGGCGAAGCGCCCGGCAATTCGTCGCGCAGGTGGTGCGCGCCGAGCAGGCGATCGGCATTGCTGCCAAAGCCGGTGGTAACGCCATAGATCGGTTCCTCGCGACGCACCTGCTCGGCGAGAAAATCCGCCGCGCGCTGCACCGCGTGCAATTGCTGCGCATCGAGTTCGACCTTGGCGCCGCGACTGACCGCGACGAGTTGCGCGCGGGTCAGCGACTTGCCATCCAGACGGATCATGCCGGTCATGCGCCGCTCCCAGGGTTCATCGCGCGCGACTGTTCGATCTCCACCCGCAGCGCACCCGCGAGCTCGCCACGTGCGACCTCGAACTGCTCGCCGCGCCGCATGTCCTTGACCGTGACCACGCCGCGCGCGGCCTCGTCGTCGCCAACCAGTACCACGAACCTGATGCCGGCGCGATCGGCGTACTGCATTTGCCGAGCGAGCTTGCGCGATTCGAGCTGGACTTCGGTATTGATGCCGCCCGCGCGCAGTTCACGCGCGATCTGCAAGCCATCGTGCAGGCGCGCTTCGTCGAGCAGGCCGACCAGCGCCTGCACCGAACTCTCGGCTTTGTCGATCAAACCTGCTTCCTGCAACTGGCAGAACAGGCGCGTGACGCCGATCGAGAAGCCGACGCCCGGCAGCTTCGATTTCGTGTAGTT
>JANXZP010000155.1 GCA_025355485.1 Pseudomonadota bacterium | reverse complement strand
TTCGAGGAAAAGAGCCACCGCGCGGTGCTCGACGAACTCGACGAACGCCTCGTCGACAAATACTTCGTCAATTTCAGCGTGTTCGAATCGGTGCCCGACGTATGGGCGATCGACCAGGTGTTCCCGATCGCGCCGATTGCGCGACTGACCGAAGAACCCACGCGACGCGGCATGATCGCCGACCTGACCTGCGATTCCGACGGGCGCATCGACACCTACGTGGACGATGGCGAGCTCGACAGTTCGTTGCCGCTGCATGCCCTGCGCGAGGGCGAGAGCTACCGGCTCGGATTCTTCCTGGTCGGCGCGTACCAGGACACGCTGGGCGACATCCACAACCTGTTTGGCGACACCGACGCGGTCAACGTGCGGCTCACCGACGACGGCTTCAACTTCGAACGCTCACGACGCGGCGACACCTCGGACGTGATGCTCGATTACGTCGGCTACGACCTCGCGAAATTGCGCGCGGCATACCAGCACAAGATCGACGCCGCGAAGCTCTCGGCCGATGAAGCGCAGTTGATGCAGGCGGCGCTGGAGAAGGGGCTGACGGGTTACACGTACCTGGCGGACGAGTCGCAGGGTTGAGGGATGTGTTTTCCTCTCCCTTCGGGAGAGGATGCCCGAAGGGCAGGTGAGGGGCGCTAGTGCCGCGCTCCGCTCAGCCCCTCGCCCCAACCCCTCTCCCGAGGGGAGAGGGGCTCAGGCATCGCGATGGATCTGAAACCCCGCGAACGACTGGCTGGTCGGCATCATCTCAAGTCGGTTGATGTTGAGGTGCGGCGGCAGGGTTGCGATCCACCAGATCGTCTCGGCGATGTCCTGTGCGGTCATCGGGTTCGCGCCGTGGTAGAGCTTGTCCGATGCGGCCTGGTCGCCGTGCGTGCGCACCAGGGTGAATTCGGTTTCGGCCATGCCCGGTTCGAGCGTGGTCACGCGCACGCCGGTGCCGTGCAGGTCGGCGCGCAGGTTCAGCGAGAACTGGCTGACGAAGGCCTTGCTCGCGCCGTACACATTGCCGCCCATGTATGGATAAAGCGCAGCGGTCGAACTCACGTTGATGATCGCACCGCGTTGCTCGATCAATGCAGGCAGCAACGCGCGGGTCAGCGTGACCAGCGCGGTGATGTTGGTGTCGATCATCGTGCGCCAGTCGTCGAGGCTCGCGCCCTGCGCGGGGCCGGTGCCGAGTGCGAGTCCCGCGCTGTTGACGAGCAGGTCGACCTCGCGGAAACCTTCTGGCAACTCCGCGATTGCGGCGCTCATTGCGTCGGTATCGCGGATATCGAATGCAGCGACATGCACGTGTTCCGCGCCGAGTTCGTCGCGCAGTGCGTCGAGTCGGTCGGCGCGACGCCCGCTGGCGATCACCTGCCAGCCGCCTTCCACGAAGCGTCTTGCTGCGGCGCGTCCAAAACCCGACGTCGCTCCGGTGATCCATGCGGTTTTCGTCATTGTGTTCGAGCCTCTCTCTTGACCGTCATCCCCGCGCAGGCGGTAATGACGTCGTAAGATTATCGAAATGTTGGGTCGTTCAGGGCTTTTTGATGCATGGTGTCCGGATAACAGCAAGAGCGCGCGAGTAAAGATGCCCAAGTCCAACCGCAAAAAATCCAGCCCGATCATCGTCGCGCGCACGGTTGCGCTTGCGCGTGCGAAACGACGCAAGCCATCGGGCACCACCGTGGTGATGCTCGGCACCGGCATGCCGCGGCCCGATCCGGAATGTTTCGGTCCCGCGACCGCCGTGGTATACGACGGCCGCGTATTTCTGTTCGATGCGGGGTCCGGCGTGGTGCGGAGGATGGCGGCGGCGGGCCTGTCGGTCCGCGGGCCCGAGGCGACGTTCATCACCCACCTGCACAGCGACCACACACTCGGCTATCCGGACCTGATCCTCACGACGTGGGTGATGGGGCGGCGCACGCCGTTGCAGGCGTACGGACCGGTTGGGTTGAAGAAGATGACCAAACACATCCTCGCCGCGTGGGACGAGGACATCCACGTGCGCATCGAAGGACTCGAACACCAGACCACGACTGGCTACAAGGTCGCCGTGCATGAGTTCGACGTGTCCGATGCAAGCGGTGGCGTCGTCTATGAGAAGGACGGCGTGCGCATCACCGCGATCCCGGTGATCCACGGTTGCTGGAAGCAGGCGTATGGATTCCGCATCGATACGCCGGATCGCTCGATCGTGATTTCCGGCGACACGGTTCCGACCAACACCATCCTCGAATCATCGCGCGGCGTGGACGTACTCGTGCACGAGGTCTATCCGGAATCGCAGGTCGCGCCGGAAGTGCGCATCGGCGGCAAGACGTGGCCGAGCTACATGCGCGAGTTCCACACGTCCGACATCGAACTCGGCCTGCTTGCCGCGGAAGCGCAGCCGAAACTGCTGGTACTGCACCACATCGTGCGGCACGAAGAGGACGACGACGAATTGCTGGAGTCGATCCGCGACGCGGGGTTCGAGGGCGAGGTCGTGGTCGCTAAGGATTTGGATCGGTTTTAGAGCGTAGTCATTTCACCCGAATCGCCACCGCCGCAACCCCACCACCACCGAGCTTCTGCTTCGCCTGTTCCAGTTCGCTCGCGGTCGCGTAGGGGCCGAGGCGGACGCGGTGCATCGCGCCGGCGGGCGTCTGCACGATTTCGACGCGGCCGACCAGGCCGAGCATCGCGATGCGCGCCTTCAGGTCGTCGGCCTGTTCGCCGTTGCGGAACGCCCCGGCTTGCAACAGGTATTGCCCGCCGTGCGCCGCGGTTGACTGTGCATCGGTTGCCGACGCGGCCGTCGTATCCGATGGTGTCGGGGGAGTCGCATTGACGGCCGGCGTCGCAGTGCCGGGATTCGGAATCGCTGCGTTGGCCGGCGTGGAAACGGATGCGCCGGTTGCTGGTGGCGGAATGGCCTGCTGCTGCGATGCGAGTTTCGCGGCGGCTTCGGCCTTGACCCGCGCGCTGAGTTCCTCGTCCGGGATGACGACTTCCTTCTCCGGTAGCAGCGTGTAGAAATCGTAGCGCGGCTTCTTCGGTTCGACCGGCGCGCTGCCTTCGGGTGCGACGCCGGGTTCGGCGGATGTCGTCGGATGCGCGGCGGGATTCGGATGCGGCAGCAGGCTGTCGATCGCGTGCGGCATCTTCACGTAGATCGTCAGCGCGATCACGCCGCCGATCATGAGTCCGACCATCAGCCAGACCCAGCCGGGCATTGCGCTTTGTCCGTTGCGCCGTGCCTGTTTCCTGCCGCGTTTTACCGCCATCTCACATCACCTCGGGGGCGCTGACGCCCAACAAATCCAATCCGTTCGCAAGCACCTGCCGCGTGGCGATCGAAAGCGCGAGCCGCGCATCGCGCAACGCGGCATCGTCGGCGACCAGCACGGGCTGCGCGTGGTAGAACGTGTGGAACGCATTCGCGAGATCGCGCAGGTACTGCGTCAGCACGTGCGGCTCGAGTTGCGCCGCGGCGGCCTCGACGGTTTCCGGGTAGCGCGAGATCTCGATCATCAGAGCCTGTTCGTGCGCATCGGTCAGCCGCGACAAATTCGCGATGCCGTGCGCCTGGTCGTACGCGAATCCTTTTTCGCCGGCCTGACGCAGCAGGCTGCACACGCGCGCGTGCGCGTACTGCACGTAGAACACCGGGTTGTCGTTGCTTTGCGAGCGCGCGAGGTCGATGTCGAAGGTGAGCTGCGAATCGGATTTGCGCGCGATCAGGAACCAGCGCGTCGCGTCGCGACCGGCTTCCTCGATCAGGTCGCGCAAGGTGAGATAACTTCCCGCGCGCTTCGACAGTTTCACTTCCTCGCCGCCGCGCATCACCGTGACCATCTGGTGCAGCACGTATTCGGGCCAGTCCTTCGGAATGCCACGCTCCAGCGCCTGCAGGCCCGCACGCACGCGCATCAAGGTGCCGTGGTGGTCGGCACCGAGTTCGGTGACCGCGCGCGCATAACCGCGCTGCCACTTGCTGAAGTGATAGGCGACGTCCGGCAGGAAGTACGTGTAACTGCCGTCGGACTTGCGCATCACGCGGTCCTTGTCATCGCCGAAGTCGGTGGTGCGCAGCCACAGCGCGCCGTCCTGTTCGTAGGTATGGCCGGCGGCTTCGAGCGCTTTCACCGTCGCTTCCACTTGCCCGTCGGCGTACAGCGAGGATTCGAGGAAGAACACATCGAAGCACACGCCGAACGCGGCGAGGTCGCTGTTCTGTTCTGCGCGCAGCGCAGCGACGGCGTAGCGGCGGACCGCATCCAGGTCGTCGGGATCCTTCGCGGAAGCGATCGTTCCGTGATCGGATTCGTTGGATTTGCCGAGCATGTAATCGCGCGCGAGGTCGAGGATGTAATCGCCGCGATAACCGTCCTCGGGCCAGCCCGGATCGCCGGGGAACACGCCCTTGCAACGCGCCTGTACCGACTTCGCGAGGTTGTCGATCTGCGCGCCGGCGTCGTTGTAGTAGTACTCGCGCGCGACGTTCCAGCCGGTCGCTGCGAGCAGGCGCGCGAGGGTGTCGCCGATCGCCGCCGCGCGGCCGTGGCCGACGTGCAGCGGGCCGGTCGGATTCGCCGACACATATTCGACGCCGACGCGCACGTCGTTGCCGATCGTGCTGCGGCCGTAGTCGGCGCCGCGACGCAGCACCTCGCCAATTTCGCGCTGCCATGCGGCGTCGGTCAGGAAGATGTTGATGAAACCCGGGCCGGCGATTTCGACCTTCGCCACAGCGGCATTCGCCGGCAGCGCGTCCACGATCCGTTGCGCGAGTGCGCGCGGATTCGATTTGGCGGGTTTCGCGAGCGCCATTGCGATATTGGTCGCGAAGTCGCCGTGCTCGCGGGTCCTGGTGCGTTCGACCGCGATCGCCGGCATGGCCAGGTCGGCCGGCAGCGAGCCGGACGCGCGCAGGGTGTCGATCGCGGAAGTCAGCAACGCGCGCAGTGCATCTTTCACCGGGAAATCCTGAAGGTCTTCAGCCGCATAGTTTAGCGGCTCGCGGAGCGGCTGGCTGCGCCGGGCGCGATGTGCGACTCAGGTTCCGGCCCGCCGGCATAGCCGTCGTGCGTTCTTCAGGTCGCGAGCCAGTGGCTCGCAAGCGATTCTCAACAGCGTAGCTGGTCAACGACCTTCATCACCCAGCCAATCGCGAATAGGCCGCGATCACTGCATGGCCATCGGCCGGCGCGTCGTCGGCGAACTGCACGCGCAGGGCTGCACTAACCGCACGCACGCGCGGCGCATTGGCGAGCTTGCCCGGGCCGAACACATGCTCGCCCTCGCGCGAGGCGAAGTGATGCAGCTCGAAAAAAAAGTGTTCCTGTCCGTCGCTGAGAAATGCCAGGCACGGTTTCGCGGACTCGGGCGAATCCAGTGCACGGCCTTCGCGCATCTCGTGTTCGCGGCACAGGCGGATCGCGCTGTCGGCCAGTTCGGCGAAGGATTCGCCGGCGTTGGCGGTGTCCAGGTCGGCGGCCAGGCGCGCGAGTCGCAAGCCGGGCGTGATCGCAGGATCCAGCTGCCAGTCGGGCAGGGTCTGGTCGAGCCAGCCGGGCAGGTGCCGCGCGAGCGCGCCGCCGCCGATCGCGGCCTCTGCCGAATTGCTCAGGGGTTTGGCGTGGAATCCGAAGGTGCTGCCGGCGATCATCAGTTCCATCGCCACATACAGCGCGCGATCGTGCACGCGATCGTAGCCGCAGGCGTCGAGGATGCGCAGCGTCTCGGCGATGCTGGCCGCCTCGTTGCCGCCGACCGGGCCGGGCACGTCGTTGGGCTCGCGTTGACGCAGGTCATGGCAGGCCGCGAACAGCGCCAGCGTCAGCCAGTCCATCAGCGGCAGCGCGTTCAGGCCGATCGATTTCTCCAGCGCGCCCAGCCGCTGGTCGGCCAGTTCCAGCACATGGCCTTCGTTGTGGTAGGCGTGGAAATCAGCGCCGAAACGGCCGTGGCGCAGGCCCAGTCGCGCGAGCCCGAGCAGGAAGGCATCGCTCGCGCGATCGAGCGTGGGCGTGGCGCCGCTGCCGTAATGGTCGAGCAGGCGCTGGCGGCGGCGCTGAAGCCAGTCGAGAATATCCGGCCGCTGCGCCGCGACCAGCGAGCGCGCACTCGCGGCATCGGGCAGGGCCAGTTCGCTGGCGTCCGGCGGAAACAGGCTGGAGTAACCGAAGATCACGGCATTCGATCGCGATCGATCCGCGCAGCACGCGGCCCAGCGCCGCGACCGCAGTATAAGCGCGCTTTCGGTGGATGCGGCTGAGTGCCGGGAATCCTCGAATGGCTGCCTGCAAAAGCTCAGATCCAGCCGCGCGCGGCGAGCGAGCACGGCGCGCCGTCGCCAACCACGAAATGATCGAGCAGGCGAATCTCGACCATCGCCAGCGCGTCGCGCAGGCGCAAGGTCACCGCGCGATCGGCGGCGCTGGGCTCGCTGCTGCCGCTGGGATGGTTGTGGCCGACGATCAGCGCCGCCGCGTTGTGCGCCAGGCAACGCTTGAGCACTTCGCGCGGATACACCTCGGCGCCGTCGAGGGTGCCGCGGAACAGCTCCTCGAACGCGATCGCACGATGGCGGTTGTCGAGGAACAGTCCCGCGAACACCTCGTGCGGCAGTCCGCGCAGCCGGCGCGCGAAATACTCGCCGGCACGCGCCGGATCGGTCAGCGCCTCGCCACGTTCGAGGCCGGCAGCGAGATGCCGGCTGCCGAGTTCGAGCGCGGCCTTGAGTGCGCAGACGCGGGCCGGGCCGAGGCCGGGTTCCTTGATCAGATCGGACGTGGACGTTTCCAGCAACGCGCGCAGCGACCCGAAACGCGCGAGCAGGACGCGCGCCGAGGCCACCGCATCCATGCCGCGCAGGCCCGAGCCGAGGAACACCGCGAGCAACTCGGCGTCCGACAATCGCTGCGGACCATGCGCGAGCAGACGTTCGCGGGGTCTTTCGTCGGCGGGCCAGTCGCGGATTTTCATGGGAGGCGGAGTCGGGGGCAGGGATTGGGGCTGGGGAAAAACGCAACGCAAGAACGAAACGGCATCTGCACATTGCCGCGTCTGCCGGTCGTTGTCTGTCATCCATCCTCTGATCGCGGGTAAGCTAGCGGCTTGTGTCAGCGTAGGAATCTTCCGACGTGAATGAGTTCGAGGCGAAGCGGAGCCTGGCGGGCGAGCGCATCCTGCTTGGCGTCAGCGGCGGTATCGCTGCATACAAGGCCGCCGAACTCGTGCGCCGCCTGCGCGATGCGGACGCCGAGGTGCGCGTGGTGCTGACCGAAGCCGCCGCGCATTTCGTCGGCGCCGCGACATTCCAGGCGTTGTCGGGCCATCCGGTGCGCAGCTCGTTGTGGGATCCGGCGGCCGAAGCGGCGATGGGCCATATCGAACTCGCGCGCTGGGCGACGCGCGTCGTGATCGCGCCCGCGAGCGCCGACGTGATTGCAAAACTCGCGCATGGCCACGCGAACGACCTGCTCAGCACGTTGTGCCTTGTGACTACCGCGCAGTTGACGCTCGCGCCTGCGATGAACAACCGCATGTGGTGGCATCCGGCGACGCAGGCGAATGTCGCGACGCTGTGCGAACGCGGCGCGCAGCTGATCGGTCCCGATGACGGCTCGCAAGCTTGCGGCGAATTCGGGCCGGGCCGACTCGTCGAACCCGATGCGATCGTGCGTGCGCTGATCGCATCGCGTGTTCCTTCAGGCAGTGGCCCGCTGGCCGGGCAACGCGTGCTGGTCAGTGCGGGGCCGACGTATGAGGATCTGGATCCGGTGCGTTATCTCGGCAATCGCAGTTCCGGCAAGATGGGTTTTGCGCTTGCCGCCGCCGCGGCCGAACTCGGCGCGGACGTGACCTTGATTGCCGGGCCAGTCGCATTGCCGACACCGGCGGGCGTGCGTCGCATCGATGTGCGCCGTGCGGTCGAGATGTGCGACGCAGCGCTGTCCGCACTGCCGCAGGACATCTACATCGGCGCCGCGGCGGTCGCGGATTACATGCCCGCTCGTACGGCGACCGACAAGATCAAGAAGCCCATCCTCGATCAAGGCAGTGACGCCGCATCGCGCAATTCGGGATTGACGCTCGATCTCGTGCGCACGCCCGACATCCTCGCCGAGATCGCCGCGCATCCGCAGCGTCCGCGGCTGGTGGTCGGATTCGCCGCGGAAACCGGCAACCTCGCCGAGTCCGCGCGCGAAAAATTGCAACGCAAGCGCGTCGATGCGATCGCCGCCAATCGCGTCGGCGTGGAAGGCTGCGGTTTCGATTGCGACAGCAACGCGCTCAGCGTTTTTTGGGCTGGCGGCGAGGCCGAACTCGGGCCGGCGTCGAAAACCCAGGTAGCGCGCGACCTGCTGCTGCTGTTGCTCGATCGCCTGCCGGCGGCGCGCGCATGATCCGCGACGTGGAAATGCGCGTACTCGATTCGCGTCTGGGCCGCGACTTTCCGATGCCCGATTACGCAACCGCGGGTTCGGCGGGCATGGATCTGCGCGCGATGCTTGATGCGCAAATCACCCTCGCGCCCGGCGAGACGTCGCTCATCCCGACCGGCATTGCTATCCATATCGGCGATCCGGAGCTGTGCGCGGTGATCCTGCCGCGCTCCGGGCTGGGGCACAAACACGGTTTCGTGCTCGGCAACCTGGTCGGATTGATCGACGCCGATTACCAGGGGTCGCTGATGGTCAGCGGATGGAATCGCGGCGGCGCAGCCTTTACCATCGCCCCCGGGGATCGGATCGCGCAACTGGTGTTCCTGCCGGTTGCACGGGTCGCCTTGCGGGTGGTGCCGGTGTTCGCCGACAGCGCACGCGGCAGCGGCGGTTTCGGCCACACCGGCGTACGCTGAGCGCGGGCGCCGCACAGAGGAAGCGCATGCAGAAGCCTGACATCCATCCGATCGTCGCCGCGAAACAAGCGCTGGTGCGTTATGGCGTTCTGATCGCCGCACTGCTGCTCGTGTTCGCGCTCGTGCTGGGCTGGGACGCATGGCACCAGGGCGCGGCGGGCCGCGCCAGCCGGACGGTGGCGGCCGAGGCCCAGCGCATACAGGATGCAGTTGGACAGACCCTGGACGAACTGGTCCGGCATTTCGACCAGGGCCGCAACGACCCGGTGGTCATCGCCGCGACCGCCAGCGGCGACAACGCCGCCGCCGCGAAAGCCTTCGTCGGCGACTGGCCGGACGCCGGCAAGGCTGCGTTTTTCGCGTCCGATCTAGCAGCGACCTACGCCGACGCCGCGCATTTCGGTTACGGGCGTCTCGCCGCGCTCGACAGCGCGCTCAACTCCGGCAATGCCGTGGTGACGGTCGCGCGCGTCGACGGCAAACCACAGTTGTTGCTTGCTGGCCCGGTCAAGCAGGGCGGCGAGGTCAAGTCGCTGGTGCTGGCGCCGTTGCCGCTGGACACGCTGGCCGCATCGGTGAAGTCGGCGCAACCGGGGGCCGGCTATCTGGCCCTGCGCTTTCACGAATTCGAAGTCGGTGGTATCGGCGATGCCAGCCTCGCGCAAAACGGCGATGTCGCATCGATCAAGTTGCGCGAGAACGGGTTTCAGATCCTCACCGCGAGTCCGCATGCGACGGGGGGCTTGTTCGGGGTGTCGGCGTTGCTCGGCTACATCCTCGCAGCGTTGCTCGCAGCGGCCGCCGCGTGGCTGCTGTGGCACTCCCGGCAGCCCATGTCCGCAAGCGCCGGTGGACCGGTTGCGGCGGACGACGGCGAAGGCACGATGGCCCAGCAGCTCGAAAACGCGCCGCAACCCGAACACAAGATCGTGGTGCGCGAAACGCCCAAGCCCGCGCCGATCGCGATCGAGCGCAGCATCTTCCGCGCCTACGATATACGCGGCGTGGTCGGATCGACGCTCGATGCCAGCGTGGCCAAGTTGATCGGCCAGGCGATAGGCAGCGCGATGCAGGATCAGGGACTCAAGGAGATCGTGATCGGTCGCGACGGCCGCCAGTCCAGCCCGGAAATGGCGAATGCGCTGATCGATGGCCTGCGCGCGGCGGGCCGCGAGGTCGTCGATATTGGCATGGCGCCGACGCCGCTGACGTATTTCGCCGCGTTCCAGTTGCGCACCGGTTCGTGCGTGTCGGTCACCGGCAGCCACAATCCGCCCGATTACAACGGTTTCAAGATCGTGCTCGGCGGCGAGACCTTGGCCGGCGATGCGATCCAGGCCTTGTATGCGCGCATCGCCGAGAACCGCCTGTACAAACCGGCGACGCCCGGCGGCGTGCAACAACGCGAAGTGGCGGCCGAATACACGCAGCGCATTTCCGAGGACATCCAGCTCGAACGCAAGCTGAAAGTCGTGGTGGACGCCGGCAATGGCGTGGCCGGCATGCTCGCGCCGGAAGTGCTCGAGGCGATCGGTTGCGAAGTCGCGCCGATCTTCTGCGAGGTCGACGGCGCCTTCCCGAACCACCATCCCGACCCCAGCGATCCGGCCAATCTGCACGACCTGATCCAGATGGTGCAACGACTGGAGGCGGATATCGGCCTGGCGTTCGATGGCGATGGCGACCGTCTTGGCGTGGTCACCCGCGCCGGCGAGATCATCTATCCCGATCGCGTACTCATGTTGTTTGCCGCCGATGTACTCGAACGCAATCCCGGCGCGTGCATCGTGTACGACGTCAAATGCACGGGGCATCTGGCCTCGCACATCCTGCGTCATGGCGGCAGCCCGTTGATGTGGAAGACCGGGCATTCGCTGATCAAGGCCAAGATGAAGGAAACCGGCGCCGAACTGGCGGGCGAGATGAGCGGCCATTTCTTCTTCAAGGAACGCTGGTACGGTTTCGACGACGCCATCTATGCGGCAGCGCGGCTGCTGGAAATTCTCGCCACCCGCGACGAGAACGCCGATGCGGTGTTCGCCGAATTGCCGAAGGGTTTCAGCACGCCCGAGCTCAAGGCGCCAATGGACGAGGACGATACCCACGCGTTCATCAATACTTTCCGCGAACGCGCGAAATTCGAAGGCGCGCGCGTAGCGACCATCGACGGTGTGCGCGCCGACTGGCCCGACGGTTGGGGGCTGGTGCGCGCCTCCAACACCACCCCGATGCTGGTGATGCGCTTCGACGCCGACACTCCGGAGGCACTGACGCGCATCCAGAACGTGTTCCGTCAGCAACTGCTCGCGATCAAGCCCGATCTTGCGCTGCCGTTTTGAAACAGTTTGGGTTTTAGGTGTTCGAGCGAGAGCATCGAAAGAATGCTGCTACCGAAAACCCGACACTGCACATCGCAAACCTAAAACCGCAGTTCACCCATTCGGCGGCGTAGTCGTCGCGTGCTTGGCGTCGGCATCAGCGGCCGTGCGCAGGGCGCGGTAGCGCGCGAGGGTCGCGGCGGTTTCCTGGAGCAGGCTCGTGCTTTGCGCTTCCTGCCTGAGCAGCAGCGCCTGCTGGTCGACCACCTGCTTGTGGGCCGTTTGGATCGACTCGGCCAGCTTCGCGTTGATCTTGCTGCCGGTGAGCTCGTGGTTGGATGCGTCGATCAACAGCGCCGACAGGCTCTGCTGCTGGCTTTCCATGCCGACCCGTAGCGACTTGAGGGTGGCGGTCGACTGCGCGATTTTTTGATCGTTGACGCGCTGCAGGTCGGCTTCCGTCGAGTACGACGCGAGCAGGGCCTGATCACTTTCCTTGACCTTCTGCGCGGCATCGGCGGCCTGCGCATCGGCGGCGACCTTGGCAGCGGTGGCGGCGATCTCCTCGGGGGTCTGCGCGCGCTCGACCTGTTTGACGGTTGCGCCGTTGTTGCCGTTGATTTCCTGGCGCGCCTGCGCGAGCGCTTCCGGCGGCAGCACATCGCTGTAGTGATCCTTGCCGTCGGCGCTGACCCAGTGGTAGAGCTTGGGCGCGGCAGACGCCGGCATCAGTGCGATCGGCGCGGCGATCAGCAAGGCGATCGCGGCGGTGAGTGCGTTGCGTGGTGCGGTCATGGCAGTCTCCGGCGGCGGTTGGATCAGGCGCCGCTTCCGTAGCGCTGACGATACGCCAAAAGCGCCTCTCGATGCATGGTCAGGTCGGCCCGGCCCTCGGCCAGTTGCAGCAGCTCGTCCAGGCCCGTGATCGCGAGTACGGGAATGCCGAATTCGGCGCGTACCGCTTCTGTTGCGGACATCTCGCTATCGCCGCTGCGCTCCTGCCGGTCCAGCGCGATCAGCACGCCGCAGGGGATGCCGCCGGCGCCACAGATGATCTCGATCGCCTCGCGGATCGCGGTGCCTGCAGTGATCACGTCGTCCACGATCAGCACGCGTTTTCCGGCCAGCGGCGCGCCGATCAGCGAACCGCCCTCGCCGTGGTCCTTGGCTTCCTTGCGGTTGAACGCGAGCGGCGCATCGCGGCCCTGCGCGGCGAGCGCCAGCGCGGTCGCCGTGGCTAGCGGAATGCCCTTGTAGGCCGGGCCGAACAGCACGTCGAAATCGAGCTTTGCCGTGAGCAAGGTCTGCGCGTACGCATCGCCAAGTACCGCCAGCGCCGCGCCGCTGTCGAAACGCCCCGCGTTGAAAAAATACGGACTGACGCGACCGGACTTCAGGGTGAACTCGCCGAAGCGCAGCGCTTCGCGGTCGAGGGCGTGTTCGAGGAATTGGCGCTGGTGATCCTGCATGGCGGCCATCACGATTCGGAGATGGCAATTGTCGCGCAGTGCGGCGTGCGTGTCGCGCTGCTCGATCGGATGTGCTCAATCGGAAGGAAGCGGCTGTTGCGGATGCCAGTCGCCCGCTACGAGCCGATCCAGCAGGGACGCGACCTGGCCGCGCGCGGGCTTGCCGTGGATCGGCAACACCAGGGTATCGCCCGCCTGCGCCCATGCGATCAGTGCGCGCGTGGCAGCGAGTTCGTCGCTACAGAACTCCATCGCATCGGCGGCGAGGCCGTGCGCCAGCAGGGCTTCGCGCAGTATCGCGGCGACTTCGCCGGAAGCGCGCCCGCGCAGCATGCCGGCAATGTCCTTGAGCACGACGCGCGCAGGCCGGAATGCCGCCGCGATCGCCGCGAGCGCGCGGATATCGGCGTCGCTGCGATCACCGGCCTGGCCAAGCAGCAGGCCGAACCGACCGCGCCCGTGCAGCACGCCTGCGGCCTGCAGCAGACCACGCAGGCCATCGGGGTTGTGCGCGTAGTCGAGCCACACGTCGACGCCTGCGAGCGGCCAGTGCTGCAATCGACCGGGATTGTCGGCATGCGCCGCGCCGAACTGCGCGAGCACGGCGGCGATCGTCGCCGGCGCGATGCCGAGCGCTGCCGCGCCCAGTGACGCGGCAAGGATATTGGCGATGTTGTAGCGCGCCCGGCCGCGCGCGCTCAGCGGCATCGTGTCGATGAGGCCCAGATCATGCACGATGCCTGTAAACACAAGGCGCACATGTCCGTCGCGCACGCCGCAGGTCGCGCCGCCCTGCGCACGGTGCGCTTCCAGCAATGCCGCGCGGTCGTCGAATGCGAACCAGCCGATCGCGCAGTCGAGTCCATCGGCATGCGCGCGCAAACTCGCGTCGTCGGCATTGAGCACCAGCAGGCCGTCGCGATCGACCACGCGCGCGACCGTGAGCTTCACCCGCGCGAGCGCATCCAGGTCGTGCACGCCGTAAGCGCCGTAATGATCCGCGCTGAGGTTGGTGACGACCGCCGTAAGCGCGCGCTGCATCGCGAGCCCGCGCCGCAGGATGCCGCCGCGCGCGGTTTCCAGGATCGCCGCCTGCACTCCGGGATGGCGCAGCACCGCGCGCGCACCGGCCGGGCCGGAATAATCGCCGGCCGCGATTTGCGCGGTATCGACGAACAGGCCATCGGTGCAGCTGTAGCCGGTTCGCCAGCCGTGCGCGCGCGCCATCGCAGCGAGCAGGCGCACGGTCGTGGTCTTGCCATTGGTGCCGGTGACCAGTGCAAGCGGAACATCGTGCAAAGCCGACCAGTCGATCGCAGCGGCATCCGGCAATGCATCCGGCGGCCAGCTCTGCGCGCCGTTGCCCTCACCGAGCGTGAGCGCATCGTCGTCGAGCAGTAGCGCGATGCGATGCATTTGCGCGGCGCGTTCGAGCGCGATTAGTTCCGGCTTGGCCTCGCACGCGGCGAGCGCGCGCAGGGTCGTCATCGCGAGTTCTTCGTCCCAGGCCGCCGCGTAAGCGGGCGCGTTGAACCGCGCGAAGCCGGAGTCGAGGCGCGCTTCGGCGATACTCGCGAGCCATGCCCATTCGTTGACATCGGTCGCGGCGAACAATCGGTCGAGCGGTGCGGCGAACGCAAGTGTCGCGCCGCTCGCGTGATTCAGCGCGACGATCGCGGCATCGGGCCATCCGAGTACGACGCGTGCTTTCGCGATACGCGCGCTCCATGCGTCCAGCAACGCCGCATCCACCGCGATGCCTTCGGTTTCCAGCGCCGCGCCAACGCCGCCGAAATACGGGTTCGCGCCGAGCAGCCGGCGCGAATCGGTGAACGGCGTCGGGCTCGGCTCAACGGTCGATGGCATGCTCAATCGTCGCCTTCGCGCGCGATGGTGATGCCGCGCTCGTCGCGGATCATGCCTTCCATCGCGGCGTGGATCGCTTCCTCGGCGGCGGGTTCGACGACGCGCATCTCCGGCATCGCTTCGCGCGGCGGCGCTTCGGGAGCGCCTTCGGGACGGAACTTGATGATCTGCTTCCACGAACGCACCAGCGCGTCGGCGAACACCAGCAGCAGGTCGCCCGCGCGACCCATCTTCAGCGCCGCATCGATCGCTTCCTGTTCGTCGTGGATCCTGCTGATCGCGCTCTCCGGCACGCCCGCTGCGATCAGTGCATTCGCAATGATGCGCGGTACTTCGTCGCCATCGCGGCCGCGCAAGCCATCGTCGCGGCGCACGATGTAGTGGTCGAAACGCCCGGCCACGGCGTTGGCGATCTCGCGCAGGTCCTCGTCGCGACGATCGCCCGGCCCGGCGACCACCACGATGCGCCGGCCAGTCACGTCGAGCCGTTGCGCGAGATCGGCCATCACGCCGACCGCGTGCGCGTTGTGGCCGTAGTCGAACAGCACCTTGAAC
>JANXZP010000141.1 GCA_025355485.1 Pseudomonadota bacterium | reverse complement strand
CGCCATCGCACGATCATCGCCGCGCGCGGTGCCCGAACCCATCATCGCCATGCCCATCTCGCTCATCACGGTGCGCACGTCGGCGAAGTCCACGTTGATCAGCCCCGGCCGCACGATCAGGTCGGCGATGCCCTGCACGGCGCCGAGCAGCACGTCGTTCGCTGCCTTGAACGCCTGCACCATGGTCGCCTCGCGGCCGAGCACGGTGATCAGCTTCTCGTTCGGGATGGTGATCAGCGAATCGCAATGCTGGCTGAGTTCCTCGATGCCCTTGAGCGCAACCTGCATGCGCCTGCGGCCTTCGAACGGGAACGGTTTGGTCACCACGGCGACGGTCAGGATGCCCATCTCCTTGGCGAGTTGCGCAACCACCGGCGCTGCGCCGGTGCCGGTGCCGCCACCCATGCCGGCGGTGATGAACACCATGTCGGCGCCTTCGAGCGCCTCGACGATGCGCTCGCGATCCTCGAGCGCGGCCTGTCGACCGACTTCAGGATTTGCGCCCGCACCCAGGCCCTTGGTGACGTTGCTGCCCAGCTGCAGTTGCAGCTTGGAGCCCGTGCTCTTGATCGCCTGCGAGTCGGTGTTGGCGGTGATGAACTCCACCCCGTCCACGCTGCTGTTGACCATGTGCGCGACCGCGTTGCCGCCGCCGCCGCCGACGCCGATGACCTTGATGACCGCGTTCGGCGCGATTTTCTCGATCAGTTCAAAATGTGCCATGTCCGTCTCCTCCGTTGAAATGATGTCGTTCTAGTTGTGTGTTGCTGATGCCGCCGCTTCGACCTTGTCACGCTCGCCCCGTCTCCGCCTCCCGCCTCCCGCTCTCAGCTAAAACTCACCGCGATACCACGTCCGCAACTTCGTCCACAGCGTCCCGACCCGGCCGGTGGGAACCACCGGTCGGCGTGGATGTTCGATCTGGCTGCCCCACAGCAGCAGGCCGACACCGGTCGCATGCACCGGATTGCCGACCACTTCGCCTAATCCCGATACGTGTTGCGGAATGCCCACGCGCACCGGCATGTGCAGCATTTCCTCGGCGAGTTCGACCACGCCTTCCATCTTCGAAGCGCCGCCAGTCAGCACCAGTCCCGCGCGCACGAGTTCCTCGAAGCCAGCGCGGCGCAATTCGGCCTGCACCATTTCGAAAATTTCCTCGTAGCGGTTCTGCACCGCCTCGGCCAGCGCCTGTCGCGCGAGACGCCGCGGTGGGCGGTCGCCGACACTGGGGACCTGGATGCTTTCCTCGGCGGTCGCGAGCTGCGCGAGAGCGCAGGCGTAACGCACCTTGATCTGCTCGGCTTCCGGCGTCGGCGTGCGCAACAGGTGCGCGATGTCGTTGGTCACCTGGTCGCCGGCGATCGGTAGCGACGCCGAATGGCGGATCGCGCCCTGCACGAACACCGCGATGTCGGTGGTGCCCGCGCCGATGTCGACAAGCACCACGCCGAGTTCTTTTTCATCGGCCGTCAAGACGGCCGTGGACGAAGCGATAG
The DNA here is from genome assembly GCA_025355485.1 of Pseudomonadota bacterium. Classification (GTDB taxonomy): domain Bacteria; phylum Pseudomonadota; class Gammaproteobacteria; order Xanthomonadales; family Xanthomonadaceae; genus SZAS-103. The sequence goes on along the minus strand of JANXZP010000141.1, from coordinate 13,650 downwards.
ATGCCAGGATCAGGTCGTCCACCTGCAGGTGGCAGCGGTTGATGCACTTGGCGATGTTCTGCGCAGCCGACTGCGCACCGGTCACCAGGTGCGAGCGCACCTCGAGTCGCACGCCGGACATGCCGACCGGGTTGCGGATGCCTTCCTGCGAGTTGTCGACGATGTATTCCTGCGGGATCGCGTGGATGATTTTCTGGTCGGCCGGAATCGCGACGGCCTTCGCCGCCTGCAGCACCGTATCGAGATCGGCGTAGGTCACCTCGCCGTCTTTCACCGGCACGATGCCATTCGAGTTGCGGCATTGCGTATGGCTGCCGGAAATGCTCGCGTACACCGAGCTGATCTCGCAGCCGGCCATCATCTCGGCTTCCTGCACGGCGCGCTGGATCGATTGCACGGTGGACTCGATGTCCACCACCACCCCGCGTTTGAGTCCGCGCGACTCGTGCGAGCCGATGCCGATCACCTCGATCGGATTGCCGGGCGAATACTCACCGACCAGCGCCACTACTTTCGAGGTGCCGATGTCGAGTCCGACGATAAGGGACTTGTCGCCTTTGCGGTTCATATGTGCGCCTGTTGCGTTGTTGCATTGATGGGTGCCGGCGAGCGTTGAGCAGGCGCGCGCGGTGGCGGGACGGTCGGATCCGCCTGCCATGTCAAAGTGAAACCGTTCGTGTAGCGAAGATCCGCGCGCAAAAGCACCGCACCCTGGCGCGCGGCGACGATCTGCGGCAACAGCCGCGCGAAACGGCGCAGGCGTTCAGCGGTATCGCCACGACCCACCACGACTTCGGCGCCATCGTGCAGGCGCAGAGTCCAGCTGCCGCGTCCGCTCAGGCTCACCGCCTGCACCCGACGACCGCTGCCGGCGAACAATGGTTGCGCCTGGTTGTACAGCGCGATCACATCGCCCACGCTGCCGTCCGGGCCGTCGAGTTCTGGCAAGCCCTGCAAATCAGGATTGCCGGGCGCTGCGAACACCTGGCCGTGTTCGGACAACAGCCTGTCGCGGCCCCAGCGCGCAAACGGCCGGTATTCGTTGAGGCTGACGATCAACTGATCGGGCCAGCGCTTGCGCACTTCGACGCGTTCGACCCATGGCAGCGCAGCGACCGCCGTGCGGATCGGCTCCATGCGAATCGCGAAGAAACCACTTTGCACCTGCGGCAAGACGGCCGCGCGCACCTCGTCGGCGCTGACCCGTGCGAAGGGTCCGCTGACCTCGAGCCGACGCATCGGCCAGCGATCGCCGGCGATCCAGCCATTGAGCACCGCCACGACCGGCAGCGCGACCAGCGCGATCGCGAGCGTCCACGCAAGCAGGCGCACGAGGACGTTCATTGCGCGCCTCCATGCATCGACGTTTCGAGAATCTGCCAGCACAGGGTTTCGAAATCGATTCCGACCTGGCGCGCGGCTTTCGGCACCAGCGAATGGCTGGTCATGCCGGGCGCGGTGTTCACTTCGAGCAGCCAGAAATTCCCGGCGCGGTCGCGCATCACGTCCACCCGCGCCCAGCCCGAACAACCGGCGGCGTGGAATGCATCCAGCGCGAGCTTGCGGATCGCGTCCTCGGGCGCGCCATCGAGGCCCGGGCACAGGTACTGCGTGTCCTCGGCAACGTATTTCGCGTGGTAGTCGTAGTACTCGCCGGCCGGCACGATGCGGATCGACGGCAATGCCTGTTCGTGCGACACAGCACCGAGTACGCCAACGGTCAGTTCGTCGCCCTCGATGAGTTGCTCCATCAAGAGTTCGCCCGATTCTGTCGAACTCATGTAGCGCGCCGCGAGCGCCACCGCCTTGTCGAGCCCGGCATCGTCGAACACGCGGCTGATGCCGACGCTGGAACCTTCGCATGCAGGCTTCACGATCACCGGCAGACCCAGCGCGTGCGCCGCCGCATGGACATCATCGCCACGCTCCAGCCGCGCATAGCGCGGCGTCGGCAGACCCAGCGACAACCACACCTGCTTGGTGCGGATCTTGTCCATCGACAGTGCACAGCCGAGCACGCCCGATCCGGTGTACGGAACGCCGAGCGCTTGGAGCAATCCCTGCAGCACGCCGTCTTCGCCGCCGCCGTTGTGTCCGTGCAGGATGTTGAACACGCGGTCGTATTGATTTGCGCGCAGCGCATCCACCAGCGCCGGAATGCCATCGACCGCATGCGCATCGACGCCGCGCGCGCGTAACGCTTCGAGCACGTTGCGGCCCGAATCCAGCGAGACCTCGCGTTCGGACGAGGTGCCGCCCATCAGCACGGCGACGCGACCGAATGCGCGCGGGTCGGTGATCGGGCTCATCCGCGCACTCCCATCTGTTGTGCGATGTCCTGCGCGACGTGGCCAATATCGCCGGCGCCGAGCAGCAGCAGCAGGTCGCCGTCCTTCAACACGTCGGCCAGCAGCGCGGGGATCTCGCGTACGCCGCCGACCAGCACCGGTTCGATGCGGCCACGCGCACGTACCGCGCGCGCCAACGCTTTCGCGTCCGCATCCACGATTGGCGCCTCGCCGGCGGGATACACATCGGTCAACAGCAGCGCATCGACATCCGACAACACCGCGGCGAAGTCGTCGAACAAGTCGCGCGTGCGGGTGTAGCGATGCGGCTGGAACGCGACCACGAGACGACGCTGCGGCCAGCCCGCGCGCGCGGCGTCGAACACCGCCTGCAATTCGCGCGGATGGTGTCCGTAGTCGTCCACCAGCAGCGCCTTGCCGCGACCGAAATCGATTTCGCCGAGCAGGTTGAAACGCCGGCCGATGCCCTGGAACTGGTCGAGCGCGCGCGCGATCGATTCCGGCGCGACGCCGAGTTGCCAGCCGATCGCCGCGGCCGCGAGTGCATTCAACACGTTGTGGCGACCGGGCAAGTTCAGCGTGATCGCGATCGCATCGCATTCCGGCAGGCGCAGGGTGAAATGCGTGCGGCCCGCGTCCTGCACGACGTCCTCGGCGCGTACATCGGCATCGGCGCCAAAGCCGTAACTCAGGATATGGCGCGGCATCTCGGCAGCCAGCGCGGCAACTTCGGGATCATCCACGCACAGCACCGCGAGGCCGTAGAACGGCAGCCGGTGCAGGAATTCGGAGAAGGCCGCGCGCACGCGATCGAAATCACCGCCGTAATTTTCCAGGTGATCCGCATCGATGTTGGTGACCACTGCGATCTGCGGATTCAAGCGAAGGAAACTGCCGTCGCTTTCGTCGGCTTCGGCGACCAGCCACTTGCCGCCGCCGAGCCGCGCGTTCGCGCCGGCCGACAGCAACTGCCCGCCGATCACGAAGGTCGGATCCATGCCGCCTTCGGACAGCACGCTCGCGACCAGCGAGGTCGTCGTGGTCTTGCCGTGGGTGCCGGCGACCGCGATACCGCGCTTGAAACGCATGAGCTCGGCGAGCATTTCCGCACGCGGCACCACCGGAATGCGCTGCTCGCGCGCAGCGCGCAGTTCGACGTTGTCGGCCTTGATCGCGGACGACACCACCACCACATCGGTGCCGACGATGTTTTCGGCAGCGTGCCCACGTTGCACGTTCGCGCCGAGCGCGGCGAGCCGGCGCGTGCTGGCCGAATCGGCCGCGTCCGAACCGGATACCTTGTAGCCGAGTGTCAGCAGCACCTCGGCGATGCCGCTCATGCCAACGCCGCCGATGCCAACGAAATGTACGCACGCCGCATTGCGCACGACATCATCGAGCAGCAGGCGGCGGCGGATCATGGGCGCGCCTCGTCGATGCGGCTTTCCTGCATGCAAATCGCGGCAACATGCGCGGCGGCGTCCGGCATCGCGACAGCGCGCGCGGATTCGGCCATCGCCAGCAGCGTCGCGCGATCCGCTGCGAGTTCGCGCAATGCGTCGCGCAGATGCGCGGCAAGATCGTCGGACTGCGGCAACAGGCGTGCCGCGCCGCGTTCGACCAGATATTCGGCGTTGCGCGTCTGGTGATTGTCGACCGCAGCCGGGAACGGCACCAGCAACGAGCCGACGCCGGCCGCGCACACTTCGGCCAGGGTCATTGCACCGGCGCGGCAGATCACCAGATCGGCCCATCCGTACGCTGCGGCCATGTCGTGGATGAATGGTTCGATCGATGCGGTCACGCCGGCATTCGCGTAGGCCGACTCGGCTTCCGCGCGTAGGTTTTCGCCACTCTGGTGGCGCACCTCGATGTGCATATCGGGCAAGTCCACGAGTGCCTTCGGCACCGCGTTGTTCAATGCGCGCGCGCCCTGGCTGCCGCCGAGTACCAGCACGCGCAACGCCCCCCCATTTTCAGATTCTGCGCGATGCGCAAATCGTTCCGCAGGCGACGGCAGGGCGGCGACTTCGGCGCGCACCGGATTGCCGACGGTCTCGCCGCCGCGCGCGAAGCTGTTCGGGAATCCGCACAGCACGCGACGCGCGAATTTCGCGAGCACGCGATTGGTGAACCCGGGCGCGCGATTGGCTTCGTGCACGATCAACGGCCGGCGCAGCAACCACGCCGCGATGCCGCCCGGGCCCGCAGCGAATCCGCCCATGCTCAGCACGCTGCGCGGACGCTGCAGGCGCAGGATCGCAAGCGCATCGAACAGCGCGCGCAGCAATCGGAATGGCGCCGCGAGCAGGGCCAGCGCGCCCTTGCCGCGCAGCCCGCCGATGCGCAGGGTGTCGATCGCGATGCCATGCGTCGGCACGATTCGGGTTTCCATGCCTCCGGCCGAACCCATCCACACCACCGGCACCTCGCGTTCGCGCAACACGCGAGCGACCGCGAGCCCCGGGAAAATGTGCCCGCCGGTGCCACCGGCGAGAATCATCACCGGGCGCGCTTCAAGAGTGGCGGCGGCGACGTTCAAGCGATCTCCCCGATGCGTGGTTCGATGCGAGCGCGCAATCCGGCGCGTTCGCGCGCGCTGATCGGCGCTTCGACGCGCGGTGGTTGTTGCGGTGTCGGCATTACATCGACCGGCATCGCATCGGCGCGCGCACGCGCGACCTGTCGCTGCGCGCGATCGACTTCGTAACTCACGCGCAGCATCAAGCCCACCGCAGCGGCGGACATCAGCACGCTCGACCCACCCGAGGAAACCAGCGGCAGGGTCAGGCCCTTGGTCGGCAACAGACCGAGGTTCACGCCGATCGACACCAGCGCCTGCAGGCTGATCCACAACGACACGCCGAATGCGCAGTTCGCGGCGAAATGCCGGCCCAGCGCCGCCGCGCGCAGGCCCAGTTGCATGCAACGCACGGTGAAGCCCGCGTACAGCAACACCACCACGAGGATGCCGGCGAAGCCGAGTTCCTCGGCAATCACCGCGAGGATGAAATCGGTGTGCGCTTCCGGCAGGTAAAACAATTTCTGCACGCTGCCGCCCAGACCCACGCCGAACCATTCGCCACGGCCGACCGCGATCAGCGCCTGGGTCAGCTGGAATCCGTCCTTGAACGGATCGGCCCAGGGATCGAGGAACGAGGTCAGGCGACGCATGCGGTAGGCCTGCGACATCGCGACCGCAGCGAACGCCGGCAAACCGATGACCAACGGCCCGAGCAGGCGGATCAGGCTCGCGCCGCCGAGCAGCAGCATGCCGCCAGTGACCGCGAGGATCAGCGAGGCCGATCCGAAGTCCGGCTGCGCGAGCAACAGCGCAACCAGCATCAACGCGATGCCGACCGGCTTGAGGATCGGCCACCAGTCGCGCTGGATCTCTTCGCGGTAGCGCACCAGGTAACTCGACAGCCACACGATCAGCATCGGCTTGACCGCTTCGACCGCCTGGAAATTCGAGAACCCCAGATTCAACCAGCGCTTGGCGCCATTGATCGTGCGACCGACCCCTGGAATGAACACCGACAGCAGCAGCAGGAAGCATAGGATCAGCATCAAGTGGCTGCGCTGGTCGAGCCATTTGAGTTCGGTGCGCATCAACGCGGTCGCTAGCGCGACGCCGCCGAGCAGGAACACCACGTGGCGGATCAGGAAATAGAACGGACCCAGCCCCTGCCCTTCGGCGACCGCGATCGAACTCGATCCCACCATCACCACGCCGATGCCGGCGATAGCGATCGCGATCGTCGCCAGCACCGGATCGTAGCGGCCGGTGATCGCTTCGAGTTTCTGTGCTTGATTGGAGCGAGGCGCGGGGTTCAAGCGCGGCGTCGGATGCTGGCGTTCGGGAAGATTCATCAGCGCACCATGGATTCGCGTGGTAGTGACGGCTTGGTCATGGACATGTGCATCACCGGACCTTGAGCGTGGCCAGACCGACCAGCACCAACATCACCGAGATGATCCAGAAGCGCACGATCACGCGCGGCTCGGGCCAGCCCTTCAATTCGAAGTGGTGATGGATCGGCGCCATCCGGAAAATCCGCTTGCCGGTGAGCTTGAACGACGCGACCTGCGCGATCACCGACAAGGTTTCGACCACGAAGATGCCGCCCATGATCGCGAGCGTGAGTTCCTGGCGGACGATCACCGCGACCGCGGCCAGCGCTGCGCCCAGCGCGAGCGCACCGATGTCGCCCATGAACACCATCGCCGGATAGGTGTTGAACCACAGGAATCCGAGTCCGGCGCCTGCAATCGCGCCGCAGAAAATCACCATCTCGCCAGCGCCAGGTACCGCGGGAATCTGCAGGTAGCGCGCGAACTCGGCGTGGCCGGACAGATACGCGAACACGCCGAGCGCGGAAGCGACCAGCACCGAGGGCATGATCGCGAGCCCGTCGAGGCCATCGGTGAGATTCACCGCATTGGAGAAACCGACGATCCAGAAATACGCGACCGCGATGAACCACAGGCCCAGCGGGATCGCGACACCCTTGAGCAGCGGCACATAGAACATCGTGCTCGCCGGATTGTCGGCGCCGACGTGGTACAGCAGGATCGCCGCGACCAGCCCGCACAGCGATTGCAGCAGGTATTTCCAGCGCGACTTCATCCCGTTCGGATCGCGCTTGACGATCTTGATCCAGTCGTCGTACCAGCCGATCGCGCCGAATGCGAGCAGCACGCCGAGCACGATCCAGACGTAGCGATTGCGCAGGTCGGCCCACAGCAGCGTCGACAGCGCGACCGCGAGGATGATCAGCACGCCGCCCATCGTCGGCGTACCGGCCTTGACGAAATGCGAGGCTGGGCCGTCGGTGCGGATCGGCTGGCCGCCCTTGAGCTGCGCAAGCCGACGGATGATGGACGGTCCCATCCACAGCGAAAGCCCGAGTGCGGTCAGCGCGCTGAGGATGCCGCGGAAGGTGATGTACGAGAACAGCGCGAACAGCCGTTCGTGCGCCAGTCCATGCAGCCAGCGGGCCAACTCAAGCAGCATGTCCGCCTCCGGAAACTGCGCGTTGCGATATCGTTTGATCGGCGAGCAACGCGGCGACGACCTTGTCCATCGCGCTGGAACGCGAGCCCTTCACCAGCACCCGCACGCCGGCATGCATCTCGTTGCGCAGCTCACGCAACAACGCCTGCTGATCGTCGAAGTGCCGCGCATCGGCGCCGAATGCGCGCGTTGCCGCGCGGCTCACGGTGCCGACCGTGTAGAGGCGTGCGATCTTCCTGCTGCGCGCGCTGTCGCCAACCTGCGCATGCAGCAACTCGGCGCCTTCACCGAGCTCGGCCATGTCGCCGAGCACGAGCCATGCCTCGCCGCCCGCTGCGGCGAGCGCAGCGATCGCGGCTTCGACCGAGCCGGGATTGGCGTTGTAGCTGTCGTCGATCAACACCGCGCCGTTGGCGAGCGTGTGCGCGATCTGCCGACCCGGCACCTCGCGCGCGTTGTTCAAACCGTCGCAGATCGTATCGAGCGCGACGCCCGCGCCCAGCGCGAGCGCAGTCGCCGCCAGCGCGTTCATCACGTTGTGTCGGCCCGGCAACGGCAGCGCAATCTGCGCGCTGCCTGCCGGCGTGACCAGTTCGAAGCCGCTGCCGTTCGTATCGTTGTGGATCGCACGTGCGCTGATGTCCGCGCTCGCGTCGAGGCCGAACCGCAGCACACGACGGCCTTGGGCGAGTTTTGCGAAATACGGCGCGAATGCATCGTCGGCGTTGATCACGGCGACTCCGTCCGCGGGCAGCGCTTCATAGATCGCGCCCTTGGTCTGGGCGACACCGAGCAGAGTGCCCATGCGCTCCAGGTGCGCCGGCGCGATGTTGTTCACGAGTGCGATCTGCGGGCGAACGATACTGGTCAGGTACGCGATGTCGCCTGGCTTGCCCGCGCCCATTTCGTAAATCGCGTACTGCGCATCTTCCTGCGCATCGAGTACCGCGAGCGGCAGACCGATCTCGTTGTTGCGGTTGCCGGGATTCGCGTACGCCGTCCCCGCGCGCTCAAGAATCCCGAGCAACAGGGTCTTGACGCTGGTCTTGCCGTTGCTGCCAGTCAGACCGATCACCGTCGCTGGGCGCCCCTGCTGCACGCCCGCCGCAAGTTCCGCCAACGACTGCGTCGTGTCGCCGCACAGTAGCTGCGGCAGATCGGTTTCGATCGCGCTTGCTTCGATAGCGCGTGACACCAGCAATGCGCCCACGCCGCCCGCGATGGCCGCATCGAGATGGTCGTGCGCATCATGGTTCTCGCCACGCAGGGCGACGAACAGCACGCGACGGCCATCGTTGGCATCGAGGGTGCGCGTGTCAGTTGCGACCGCATTGATACGCAGCGACGCCGCGTCGGCATCGCCGAGCAGCCGCGCCTCGCACCAGCGCGCGATGTCGCCGAGCGCGAGCGGCCTCATCGAATGGCCTCCAACGCGAATCGCGCCTGTGCCATGTCGTCGAACGGCCGGCGCACGCCAGCGATTTCCTGGTACGGCTCGTGGCCCTTGCCCGCAATCAGCACCACGTCGCCCGCGCGCGCTTCGGTGACAGCCAGCGCGATCGCTTGCGCGCGATCGCGCTGCACGCGCACCGCATCAGGTCGCGTGAAGCCTGTGAGGATCTCGGCGACGATCGCATCGCCATCCTCGTTGCGCGGATTGTCGTCGGTCACGATCACCCGACCCGCGAGGCGTTCGGCGATCTCCGCCATCTGCGGGCGCTTGCCACGATCGCGTTCGCCGCCGCAGCCGAAAACGCAGATCAGCGTGCCGGAGGTATGTGCGTGCAAACTCGACAGTGCCTGCTCGAGCGCGTCTGGCGTATGCGCGTAGTCCACCACCACCAGCGGACTACGCGCATCGCCACCCAACCGGTTCATGCGTCCGTTCACCGGTTGGAGCCGCGGCAACAGGCTGGCGATCATCGCCAGCGGCCAGTCCAGCGCGAACAACGCGCCAGCGACCGCGAGCAGGTTGTCGACGTTGAAGCGGCCAAGCAACGGCGATGCGATAGGATTTCGTTCGCCGTCCATCGCCAGGTCGAACGCGACGCCGCCCGCATCGAGGCGCACTTTGTCCGCACGCAGCGTCGCACCCGATGCGCCGCGCGAACTCACGCCGATGCGCAGCAGTTCCGCGGGTAGTTGCTCGTACAAGGACGCGCCGAATGCATCGTCGAGATTGACCACCGCCGCGCGCAGGGTCGGCCATGCGAACAGCTTTGTCTTCGCCGCGCCGTAGGCATCCATGCTGCCGTGGTAGTCGAGATGGTCGCGGGTGAGATTGGTGAACACCGCGACATCGAACGCGACCGCATCGACGCGGCCCTGCTCGAGCGCGTGTGACGAAACTTCCATCGCGACATGGCTCGCGCCCGCATCGCGCATGTCCGCGAGCAGCCGGTGCACCGCGATCACATCGGGCGTGGTGCGTTCGCCCACAACGACCTTGCCGTACAAACCGGCGCCGAGCGTGCCGATGCTGCCGGCGATCTCGCCGTGCAGGCTCAGCGCCTGCGAGAGCAATTGCACGAACGAGGTCTTGCCATTGGTGCCGGTCACGCCGATCACGGTCAGATGCAGCGACGGCGCGCCGTAGAAACGATCCGCGATCGCGCCGAGCTTGTGGCGCAACGCAGGTACGCCGATCGCGTTGTCCGGAATGGAGACCCCATCGGGCGCCGGTTCCTCGAACACGATCGCTGCGGCACTTGCGTCGCGCGCGGTCTGCGCGAAACGCAATCCGTGCACGCTGGCGCCCGCGAGCGCAACGAACGCATCGCCCGCGCGCACTGCGCGGCTGTCGGATGTCAGCCCGGTGATGGTCACGGTCGGCACGGGTGCGGTCGCATCCGTGCCGACGAGCAGGTCGACGAGCGGCATGGAGCGTGAGTTCGCGGCGTGGCTCATTGCGGCGGCGCTCCGGTCGCGTCGTCGATCGCCGCACCCGGCGGCAAGTCGGCTTCCAGCGTTTGCGGCGCGGCGGGGGTTGCGGGTTTTGCGGCGTACCATTGCTGCACGTTGTCGGGCGACACGTTCATCAGCCGCAACGCGCCATCCATCACCTTGCCGAACACCGGCGCGGCGACCAGACCACCGAAGTACACCGAGCCTTTCGGGTCGTGGACCATCACCACCATCACGAACTTCGGATGCGTGGCCGGCACCAAGCCGACGAACAGGCTGTCGTAGACCTTGCTGTAACCGCCGCCGCTGGCGTACCGCGCGGTGCCGGTCTTGCCGGCGACGCGGTAACCCAGCACGGCGGCATCCGGCGCGGTGCCGCCCGGCGCAACGACAGTTTCCAGCATCACCATGATCTGCTGCGCGACATGCGGATCGAGCACGGCGCGACTCGGGGTCTCGCCACCCTTGACGAAGGTTGGCGTGACCATGCGTCCCCCGTTGCCGAGCGCGGCGTAGGCCTGCGCGATCTGCATCGGCGTCACCGACACGCCGTAGCCGTAAGCGATGGTGGCTTTCTCGACGATGCCCCAACTCTTGGCAGGCGCCAGCACGCCGGCCGACTCCCCGGGGAAACCGCTGCCGGTCACCTGCCCGAACCCGAACCGGTGCAGCACGTCGTACATGTGATCGCTGGTCATCTGCAGCGACAACTTGGCCGCGCCTACGTTCGACGACTTGGTGATGATCCCGGTCGTGGTCAGCACGCCGTGGTTGTGGGTGTCGTGGATGATGTGGCCCGCGAGTTCCATCGAACCCGGGTTGGTGTCGAACACCGTATCGGGCGTGACCTTGCCGGTCTCGAGCGCGGCGGCGATGGTGAAGGCCTTCATCACCGATCCGGGTTCGGTGACGTCGGTCGCGGCGCGGTTGCGATGCGCGCTCGGCCGGTTGTCGGTGCGCGCGTTCGGGTTGTACGAAGGTAGGTTGACCATCGCCAGCACTTCGCCGGTCTGCACGTCGAGGATCACCGCGCTGCCCGCGCTCGCATCGTTCTTGCGGATCGCCTCGGACAGTTCGCGGTACGAGAGGTATTGCAGGCGGCGGTCGATCGACAACGCCAGATCGCGACCCGGCTGCGCGGCGCGAATCAGGTCGACGTTCTCGACGATGCGGCCTTTCAGATCGCGGATCACGCGCTTCGAACCCGGCTTTCCGGTCAACCAATCGTCGAACGCGAGCTCGACACCTTCCTGGCCACGATCGTCGACATTGGTATAGCCGACGACGTGCGCCATCACCTCGCCGAGCGGGTAATAGCGGCGATACTCGCGCCGCGAAAACACGCCCGGCACGCCGAGCGCGACGATCGCCTTGGCTTCGTCCGGATTCAGGTGCCGGCGCAGGTACAGGAATTCCTTGTCCGCGCGTTCCTTGATCTTCGCCGCGAGCACCGCTTCGGTCACGCCCAGCGCCTGCGCGAGTTGCGCGTAGCGATCCGGATGCTCGGACAATTCGCTCGGATTGGCCCAGATCGACTCCACCGGCGTGGAGATCGCCAGCGGCTCGCCGTTGCGGTCGGTGATCATCCCGCGCGAAGTCGCGATCGGCAGTTCGCGCAGGTAACGTGAATCGCCCTGCTGCAGGTAAAAATCCTTGTTGACGAACTGCAGGTCGACCGCGCGCGCGACCAGCGCGATCGCGGCGACCGACAACATGCCGCCGACCCACAACAGGCGCGTGCGGATGCCGCCGCCGTTCGGCTGGCGCTGGCGCAAGCCCGGTTGCGGACGCGGCGATGGGCGCTGGGGCTTCATGGCCGCACCACCACGATGTCTTTCGCATTCGGATACGCCATGCCGAGCTTGCCGGTGGCGATCTGTTCGATGCGGTTGGTCTCGGCCCAGGTCGCCTGTTCGAGCTGCATCCGGCCGAATTCGATATTGATCTCGTCGCGCTGGCGTTCCAGCGCGGTGAGCTGGATGAACATCTGCCGATGTTGCTGGCGCGCATACACCACGCCGATCGCGCTCGCGAGCGTGGCGACCAGCAGCAGCACGAACAGGGCTGCGCCGAGCCTCATGCGCCATGCTCCAAAACCGGCAATCGCTCCGCTGCGGGCTTTTCGGGCAATCGCTCCGCGATGCGCAGCACCGCGCTGCGCGAGCGCGGGTTGCGCATGGTTTCCGCCGCATCGGCGCGCACGTCGCTGTCGATAGCGCGCAGGGTCGGTACGAATGCCTGCGGCATCGGCGAGCGCCGATCGCCCGCCGGCGGCTTCGCGTGCGTGGCGATGAACCGCTTGACGATGCGGTCTTCCAGCGAATGGAAGCTGATCACCGCGAGCCGCCCACCGGGCCGCAGGCGCGTGTACGCGGCATCGAGGCCGGCTTCGAGATCATCGAGTTCGCGGTTGATGAAGATGCGGATCGCCTGGAAACTGCGCGTGGCCGGATGGATCTTGTCTGCGCCGCGCCCGACGATCGATGCGATCAGGTCGGCAAGCTGCGCGGTGCGGGTGATCGGCGTCTCGGCGCGCGCCGCGACGATCGCGCGCGCGATGCGCCGGCTCATGCGCTCCTCGCCAAAGATCCACAGCACGTCGGCGATCGCGTCCGCATCGACGCGCGCTAGCCACTGCGCCGCGGACTCGCCGCTCGCGTTGTCCATCCGCATGTCGAGCGGGCCGTCGTTGCGGAAGCTGAAACCGCGGCTCGCATCATCGAGCTGCGGCGACGACACGCCGAGGTCGAACAGCACGCCGTCGAGTCCGGCTTCGGTTGCGTTCCACTGCGCGAGGTCGGCGAAGCTGCCGCGCCGGATCGCGACGCGCGGATCGCCGCCGAAATCGGATTCGGCTTTCGCGATCGCCTCGGGATCCTTGTCCATCAGCAGCAGTCGCCCCTTCGTTCCCAGATGCTCCAATACGCCGCGCGCGTGGCCACCACGCCCGAACGTGCCATCGAGATAGGTTCCATCCTCGCGAATCCGCAGCGCTTCCATGACCTGCGCGAACAACACCGGAAGATGGGCGGAACCTGCGTCCGCGGCACCGTCCGTCACAACTTCAGATCGAGCAAATCCGCGCCCATGTCGGCGTCGGTCAGCGTCTTCCGGATCTGTGCGTGGTGCGCCTGCTCGCTCCACAACTCGAATTTGTCGCCCATCCCCAACAACACCGCGCGCTTCTCGATCCCGACCGCATTGCGATGGCTGGCCGGCACGTTGATGCGGCCGTTGCCATCAAGCTCGACGAAACTCGCCGCGCCCACCAGCTTCAATTGCAGGTCGCGAGTCACGCTCTTGATGCGCGGCAACGCATTGACCTGGTCGCGCAGGCGCTCCCACGCCGGCTGCGGATACAGGTACAGCGAACCCGCCTCAAACGGGTTGTAGGTGATGACCAGGCGACCGCCGCACTCG
>JANXZP010000128.1 GCA_025355485.1 Pseudomonadota bacterium | reverse complement strand
CGCGGCCGAACCCGAAAACCTCGCGCGCACGATCGCCGACATGGGCCTGCGCTACGTGGTGATCACCTCGGTGGATCGCGACGACCTGCGCGACGGTGGCGCATCGCATTTCGCGGCCTGCATCCGTCGGGTGCGTGAACTCAGCCCGGCCACGAAGATCGAGATCCTGACTCCGGATTTCCGCGGCAAGGGCCGCATGGAGCGCGCGCTGGAAGTGCTCGCGACCGATCCGCCGGACGTGTTCAACCACAACCTCGAAACCGTTCGCGGCCTGTACCCGAACGTGCGCCCCGGCGCCGACTACGACTGGTCGCTCACATTGCTTGAACGCTTCAAGCGCGATCATCCGACCGTACCGACGAAGTCCGGAATCATGCTGGGCCTAGGCGAAACTCGCGACCAGGTGATCGGCGCATTGAACGATCTGCGTGCCCACGCGGTCGACATGATCACCATTGGCCAATACCTGCAGCCGACCCCGCACCACCATCCGGTGATCCGTTACTGGACGCCGGCCGAGTTCGCGGAGCTGGAAACGCGGGGCATGGCGATGGGCTTCACCCACGTCGCATCGGGTCCGATGGTTCGTTCGTCCTACCACGCCGACCGGATGGCGGCCGACGCGGGTTTCGTCCAGATGTCATCGAATCCGGCTTAGTCCTTCCGGCACAGGCCCGATTCAGCCGGAAGGTGCATGCTGTCATCCTCTCATCGTCATCGCTTCCAGGGATTCGTAATGCGCAAATTGCTGTTGTTGCCGTTGGTGCTGGTCGTGACGCTGGTGCTCGCGGGCCACTCGTTGAACACCGCCCCGAAGTCCGAACTGCGCAACCTGATCGCCTCCAACGCGCCCGCCGCGTTGGCCGGCAAGCACGCGATCGCGCCTGCGCACAGCGGTACGGCCACGCTCGCGCCGTCCGCCGATGAAGGCAAAGCTGCGCGGCTGGTGTACGGCCTGCTCAGCGACAGCCAGTTCCATTACCGCCCCGAGCCGCTCGATGACGCGATGTCGGCGCAGATCTTCAAGCGCTACCTCGACGCGCTCGACGCCGACAAGATGTTCTTCACCCAGGCCGATATCGACCGTTTTGCGCCGTACAAGACCACCCTGGACAATGCGATCAAGTCCGAGCAGTTGCAGCCTGCGTACGACATCTTCGCGGTGTACCTGCAACGGGTCGGCGAGCGGATCGCGTTCGCGCAGTCGCTGCTCAAGCAGGATTTCGATTTCAGCGGCAAGGACAGCTGGGCTTACGATCGCAAGGACGCGCCGTGGGCGAAGGATCGCACCGCGCTCGACGAGTTGTGGCGCAAGTCGGTCAAGAACGACGTGCTGCGCCTGAAACTCGCGAACAAGGCGATGCCCGAGATCCGCAAGACGCTCGACAAGCGCTACGGCGAGATTACCCGGCGCATCCGCCAGCGCAGCGGCGAGGATGTGTTCCAGATCTTCCTGGATTCCTACGCGCTCTCGCTCGATCCGCACACCAACTACATGGATCCGCGCACCACCCAGAACTTCAAGATCACCATGAGCCTGTCGCTTGAGGGTATCGGCGCAGTGCTGCAGCAGCAGGGCGATTACGTGGCCGTGCGTTCGATCGTGGCGGGCGGGCCGGCGGCGAATTCGGGCAAGATCAAGGTCGGCGATCGCATCGTCGGCGTCGGCCAGGGCGCGAACGGCGCGATCGAGGACGTCGTCGACCAGCGTCTCGACGACGTGGTCCAGCAGATCCGCGGCGGCGCGAACACCAAGGTGCGGCTGGAAGTGCTGCCTGGCGATGCCGGCGTCGACGCCAAGCCGATGACCATCACCATCGTGCGCCAGAAAATCCGGCTCGAAGACCAAGCAGCGAAATCGCGGATCATCGAGACCGGAACCGGCATGGCGAAACACCGCATCGGCGTGATCGATCTGCCGACCTTCTACGAGGATTTCGAAGGTCGTCGCACCAGCGATCCCAATTACGCGTCGGCTTCGCACGATGTCGCCAAACTGCTCGCGCAGTTCAAGAAGGACAAGGTGGACGGCGTGGTGGTCGATCTGCGCGACAACGGCGGCGGTTCGCTCGACGAAGCGATCGCTCTGACCGGCTTGTTCGTCGGCCCGGGGCCGGTCGTGCAGGTGCGCCAGGCCGGAGGCCGCGTCAGCGTGCAGGACGACGACGACACCCACGCGACCTGGAACGGGCCGCTGGCGGTGCTGGTCAATCGCGGTTCGGCGTCGGCTTCGGAAATCTTCGCCGCGGCGATCCAGGATTACGGCCGCGGCCTGATCGTGGGCGAGAACACCTTCGGCAAGGGCACCGTGCAGAACCTGGTCGATCTTGATCGCATCACCCGTTCGGATGACGCGCGCTACGGGCAGGTGAAGCTGACCGTAGCGCAGTTCTTCCGGGTCAACGGTGGCAGCACCCAGAACCGCGGCGTGGTGCCGGACATCGCGTTCCCGGCCAGCCTCGATGGCAAGGACTACGGCGAGAGCACCTACGACAACGCGCTGCCATACAGCCAGATCAAGGCCGCCGGCTACCGTGCGCTGAGCCGCTTCGCAAGCCTCGTGCCGCGCCTGCTGCCGCTGCACGAATCGCGCGCGAAGGGCGATCGCGAATACCAGTGGTGGATGCAGGATTACACCCAGTTCCGCGAGCGCACCGACAAGAAAATCCTGTCGCTGAACCTCGCCGAGCGCACGGCCGAGCGCGACCACGACGAAGCGCAACGCAAGCAACGCGCCGCCGAACGCAAGAAGTACGGGCTGGACACCGACGATCTTGCGCGCGCCGACGATGGCCTGCAGGCCGACGAGCGCAACATCGCCGAGGAAGCGCGCCTGGAAAAGGAAGCCAAGGATCGCATCAGCCCGTTGCAGCGCGAAACCGCGGCGATCCTCGGCGATGCCATCGACTTGCTCGGCGCCGACACCAAGCTCGCCGCGCAGGTGCTGCCGCCGCGTGCGCATGGTGCGTGGGCGGACTGAGTTCGATATCGCAAGAATCGGATAGCGGGCGCGCGCGACGCCCGCTATCGTTCCATCCATGAACTCCCGCGCAACCACTGCATCCGCAACGACTGTCACCGCGATCGACCCGCGCCTGCAACGCGTGCGCGCGCTGCTCGATGCCGACGAACACAGCCTCGCCGATCTCGCGGCCGCGGTCGGCATCAGCCCGGCACATCTGCAACGGCGCTTCCGTGCCTGCTTCGGCGTGAGTCCGGCGGCGTATCGCGCGCAGCGCCGGCTCGCATCGCTCAAGCGTTCGCTCAAGGACGGCCGCGATGTCAGCGCCGCGCTGTACGACGCCGGTTACGGTTCGCCGTCGCGGGTGTACGAACAGGGCGCGGCAAGGCTCGGGATGACACCCGCGCGCTACCGCGCCGGCGGCGAGGGCGAACGCATCCGCTGGAGCGTGGTCGACACCGCCATCGGCAAGGCGCTGGTCGCGACCACCGCGCGCGGGATCTGCATGGTCGAGCTGTGTGCGGTCGTAGCCGGCGACGATGCGTTTGTCGCGCTCGAATCGAAATTGCGAACCGAATTCCCGCGCGCCGAACTGCATCGCGTCGATGCAGGCAGCGATGAATTCCTAGCCCCGCGCGTGCGCGAAGTCGCCGATGCGCTCGAAGGAAAGCGCGCGCAGGTTCCGCTGGACCTGATCGGCACCGCATTCCAGAAACGGGTCTGGGACGCGTTGATGAAGATCCCGCGCGGACAGACCCGCAGTTATGCTGAGATCGCCGATGCGTTGGGCGCGCCGAAATCGGCACGCGCCGTGGCCAGCGCCTGCGCGCACAACCGCGTCGCGATCGTGGTGCCGTGCCATCGGGTGATCCGCGGCGATGGTTCGCTCGGCGGTTACCGTTGGGGCCTGCCGCTCAAGCAACAGTTGCTGCGGCGCGAACGTGCGGCGTAGCGGATTTATTGCGCCGTCATTTTTTCCGGCGCCGTGGCAAAGGCGCGGTTGGCAGGTTCAGTCCCTGCTTGATGGTGTCGAACACCAGCCGCGTTTCGTACCGCTTGACCGTGCCTTCGTCGACGAACAGGCGCTCGGCGACTTCTCGGTAGTGGGCGACGCTGCGCGCCACGATGATCACCAGGTAGTCCCACTGGCCGGCGACCGCATAGCACTGTTGCACCTCGGGCGCGGCGCGCATGCGCGCGCGGAACGCCGAATGCAGGCGGAAGGTGTCGCGCTCCATCGTCACCCAGACCGCCGCCAGCGTCGCCGCCGGCAGCAGGTCGGCATCGAGCACCGCGACCTGCCGCATCAGCCCGGCCTTGCGGTAACGCGCGATGCGCCGCTGCACGGCGCTGGCCGACAGGCCGATCGCATCGCCCAGCGCGGTCAAGGTCAGCGATGCGTCGCGCTGCAGGAGCTCGAGCAATCGGTGGTCGAACTCATCGAGGACGGGCGGATGGGGCACGCAAAAATTTTGCGTGAATGCGGGTAATTATTCAAGCGGCATCCGCGCAGCGTGTCTATGATTTCGATGGCCTGCCCTCGATCTGTCGAAGGGAACCATGAACAGCATTTCCGTTCCGACAAACCGCACCAGCGTTTCCGCGCTCGCGATTCCATTCGCGCTCGCCTCGGTGTACGTGCTGTGGGGCTCGACCTACCTTGCGATCCGCGTCGCGCTGCCCGGCTATCCGCCGTTCCTGCTCGGCGCGGTACGCATGTTCCTTGCCGGCGCGCTGATGTATGCGGTGTTGCGCGCACGCGGAGCGCGCCCGCCGCCGCGCGCGCAATGGCGCGCGTTGTGGAAGCTGGCGATCTTCATGGTGCTGCTGTCGAACGGCCTGGTGAACATGGCCGAGACCGAAGTCAGCTCGGGTTTCGCCGCAGTCGCGGTCGCGGCGATGCCGTTGTTCGCCGGCGTGTTCGCGATGCTGCGCGGACGCCACCCGTCGAAACTCGAATGGGTCGGGTTGGTGGTGGGTTTCGCCGGCGTGATCTGGCTGCATATCGGCAGCGCGCTGTCGGCATCCATGCTCGGACTGGTGTGCCTGATCGTCGCGCCGCTGGCCTGGGCCTGGGGTTCGATCTGGAGTCGCGAGCTCGACCTGCCCGAACCGTTCATGGCCGCGAGCGGGCAGATGCTTACCGGCAGCGTGTGGATGCTGGGCGCAGCGCTCGTATCAGGCGAGCGCATGCACGCGATTCCATCGATGGGCGAAACCGCGGCGATGCTGTACCTCGTCGTCGCCGGCTCGATCTTCGGTTTCACCGCCTACATCTGGTTGCTGCACCACGTGCGCCCCGCGCTCGCGACCAGCTACGCCTATGTCAATCCGCCGATCGCGGTGCTGCTCGGCGCGTTGCTGCTGCACGAGCATTTCACCGCCCACGACCTCGGCGCGATGGCGGTGATCCTGGTCGGCGTAATCATCATCACGCTGGCGAAAGCGCGGCGCTGAACAACGCCGTGACCGCTGCGCGCGGCCTCACTCTGCTCGCAATGCATCGGTGACCTGCATCCGCGCGGCGCGGATCGCCGGCAGCAGGCCGCCGAGGAAACCGATGATCAACGCGATGATCAGTCCCGACAGCACCAGGCCGAAGGTCACCCGGAACGCGAACACGACCTGGGTGAAGTT
The DNA here is from genome assembly GCA_025355485.1 of Pseudomonadota bacterium. Taxonomy (GTDB): domain Bacteria; phylum Pseudomonadota; class Gammaproteobacteria; order Xanthomonadales; family Xanthomonadaceae; genus SZAS-103. The sequence goes on along the minus strand of JANXZP010000128.1, from coordinate 28 downwards.
TTGTCCCAGGGTCGAGACCGAGAGTCCG
>JANXZP010000122.1 GCA_025355485.1 Pseudomonadota bacterium | reverse complement strand
CCGAGGAACGGCGACCATCCGCACTTCGCAAGAATGCGCTCACGGGTGATATCGGTGCCGCCATCGGGATCGACCAGCACGAGGTCGGCTGCATAACCTTCGCGCAGGAATCCGCGTTCGGCGATGTCGAAACGCTGTGCGGGCGCGTGGCAGATTTTCTGCACGAGGTGCGGCAGGCTGAAGTGCCCGTCGCGCACTTTCTGCAACGCGCAAATCAGGAAATCCTGCACCAGCGGCAATCCCGACGGCGCGTTGATGTAGGGCTGCTGTTTTTCTTCCCAGGTATGCGGCGCATGGTCGGTCGCCAGCACATCGACGCGATCCTCGGCCACCGCACGGATGATCGCCGCGCGATCGCTGGCTTCCTTGATCGCCGGATTGCACTTGATGAGATTCCCGAGACGCGCGTAGTCGGCGCGCGCGAAATGCAGGAAGTGGATGCAGGTTTCGGCGGTGATGCGCTTCATCTTTCCGTGCGCATCCACCAGCGGGCCGGGTTCGAACAACTGGAACTCCTCGGCAGTGCTGATGTGCAACACATGCAACGAGGTGCCGCAGCGCCGAGCGAGCGAAATCGCGAGCTCGGTGGACTTGATGCAGGCGAAGCGCGAACGGATCTCACCGTGCAGGTCGATCGGTATGTCGTCGCCGTATTTCGCTTTCGCCGCCGCCATCGCCGCCTCGATCATCGGCGTGTCTTCGCAATGGGTGATGATCGGGGTCGGGCATTCGGCGAACATCGCCTCGAGGACTTTCGGATCGTCGACCAGCATGTTGCCGGTGGATGCGCCCATGAAGATCTTCAGGCCGGGCGTGGTCTTCGGATCGATGCGGCGGATCGCGTCGAGGTTGTCGTTGCTCGCGCCGTGGTAGAAGCCGAAGTTCGCGCGCGAACGCCCGGCCGCACGCTGGTATTTGTCTTCAAGCGCCGCGTTGTCGAGCGTCGGCGGCCTGGTGTTGGGCATGTCGAGGAAGCTGGTGACGCCGCCCGCGACCGCTGCGGCCGGCTCGGTGTCGAAGCCGCCCTTGTATTCCATCCCGGGTTCGCGGAAATGCACCTGAGCGTCGATCACGCCCGGCAGCAGCAACTTGCCGGCGGCGTCGATCACGGTTTCGTTCGCGCGCGCAGTGAGCGATGGGGCGATGGCCTCGATGCGGCCGGCGTGGATGCGCAGGTCGGCCGAGAATTGGAGGCCTTCGTTGACCAGCTGGGCGTTGACGATCAGGGTGTCGGTCATGGGGCTCAGTCGTGGGAGTGGTGGCGGCAGGTCGGTGGGGCGCGTTCGGGTACCGGATCAAGCCCACCGGGGCTTAACGGGTGGCAGCGCGCAATGCGTTTGGCCGCCAGCCAGCCGCCGCGCAGCACGCCGAAGCGATCCACCGCTTGCATCGCGTAGGCCGAGCAGCTCGGGTAGAAACGGCAACGTGTGCCAAGCAGTGGGCTGATGAGGCGCTTGTAGCCGCGCAACATCAGCAGGGCGAGGGATTTGACCGGGTTCAACGACGGTTCCAAGGCTGTTGGCATCAGCGAAGTTGCCGCTGCCATCCGACTAGGCTATAACACTCCGCTGCTTTACCGCACCCTCGCTTCGTCACCAGATCAGGAATCGCCCAACGTGGCTGCCAAGAAACCCGTCAAGAAGTCCGCCAAGACCCCTGCAAAGGCCGCCGCCAAGAAGGCGAAAGCCAAGCCTGCCGCCAAATCCGTGAAAAAGCCGGCACACAAAGCCGTCAAACCTACGGCGAAGAAGCCCGCCGCGAAGAAAGTCGTGGCGCAGAAACCAGCCGCGAAGAAACCTGCCGCGAAGAAACCAGCCGCGAAGAAACTCGCTGCCGCCAAGCCTGTCGCCAAGAAAGCAGCCGCGAAGAAGCCGTCGAAACCGGTTGCTAAGAAACCCGTAGCGAAGCCGATCGTCGCCAAGAAACCACTGGTCAGCGCGGCGCCGGGCAAGGCCAAGGGCCATGTCGCTGCGCCGGTCGTCGCGAAGAAAGGCGTGGCCAAGCCGGCGGCGGTCAAGCCCGTTGCAGCCAAGGCCGTTGTCGCTCCCGCGCCCGTTGCGGCTCCGGCGAAGAAAGGCAGGCAGGGCAAGCAGGACGTCGCTCCGGTCAGGTTGCCACCCCCGCCGCCGCCGCCCGCGGTGCGTCCGCAAGGCGCGCGCGCGAAGGCAGTCGTTCGCAAGGACGTGCCGGAGAAGGTGATCCCGATCCAGGCCGTGCCGACCAATGTCGTGCTGCCCAAGGGCTATCGCCCCAGCGGCAAAGAGCCATACATGAGCGCGTTCCAGATGGAGTATTTCCGCCGTCGCCTGCACGCCTGGCGTGCCGACTTGGTGGAGGAATCCAAGCAGACCATCGAGAATCTCAAGGAAGAAGT
>JANXZP010000009.1 GCA_025355485.1 Pseudomonadota bacterium | reverse complement strand
GTTCAGATGCTTGCGCACCACGCCAGCGACCAGCTTCAACGCACTGTCGCCGGCCAGGTGGCCGTGGCGGTCGTTGATGGATTTGAAGTGATCGAGGTCGAACACCATCAGGTTCAGCGGACGGTTGAACCGCGACAGGTGGTCGAGCAGTTCGCGCAATTCGTTCGCGAACGCCTGGCGGTTGAGCACGCCGGTCAGCGGATCGTTGATCGCCAGGTGGCGCAGGTGTTCGGACTGGTTCTGCAGGTCGCGGTGCGCGGATTGCAGCACGCGCCCGCGGCGCGAAAGCCGCTCGGTTTCGTCTTCCAGGCGTTCGGCCTTGCGCAAGGACGCACTCCACGCCAGCAGCACCGCGAGCAAGGCGATGACGAGCAGCCAGGGCCAAGGTGGTGGCGTCTGCGATGCCGAACCGATCGCGACGGTGGGCGATTCCGCGCGCTGGGTTTCGGACGCAATCGTCGTCGGGATGGCGTGCACAGTAGCGGGCGTCGCGGGACTCGACGCATCCTTCGTCCAATCCTGGAATGCGCTCACCGCGTGGGTTGGCGTGCTGTCCTGTTCGATCGGTGTCGTTGCAGTGCTGGGCGCCGCGGCCTGCGGCGGTGCGATCGCGGACGGCGTGGTCGGAGCCGGTGCAGTCGGAGCGGGCGCGTTCGCAGGAGTTGGCGCGCCCTGCACAGGATTGACCTGTGGAGGAGTTGCGGGCGCGTCATTCTGTGATTGCGTCATCGCTGGCGGCGGTGGTGGTGGCGGTCTCGATCCGTCGGCAGGCGGAGGCGGCGGTGGCCACATCGCGTCAACTGGAGGCGGTGGCGGTGGCCCCATCCCATGCGCGGGACGCTGTTGAGCCGATGCCACGCCTGCCATAAAGACAAGGCCAAACACGGCGATCATCAGCAAGCGCGGGGTTCGTGGCATGAACGGGCGACCCTGAAGCATGGGTAGTAGGGTTCGGACGTGCGCAATGAATCGATCGCGGATTCCGTCGCGCGGGAATGTAACCCAGTCCAACGCAGCTTTGGCAATTGGCGTGTACGCCGCCGGCTCGCATTGCCGTCATTTTCATCGCGCAATATCCGGTCGGCTGCGCTTGCACACCGGTTCGGGAAAGTCGGCGCTACGGCTGTCACAGAACACCAGGCCCGGCATTGCCCTGAGCCCCGCAGACGCGGACAATCGGAAGATCGGCATCGGAGCATCCATGAGTACCATCGACCCAATCCAGACCCCCAGCCTTCGCCAGCTCTGTGCGCGCTTCGCGGCGCCTCAGCTCGGTCGCGCGCTGTGGCAGTTGCTGAACACCCTGATTCCGTTCTTCGCCTTGTGGGCGTTGATGGCTTGGAGCCTGCACTCCGGCTGGGGCTACGGCTGGACCCTGCTGCTGGCCTTGCCGGCCGCGGGGCTCTACGTGCGCCTGTTCATGGTGCAGCACGATTGCGGCCACGGTTCGTACTTCGCGAGCGCCCGCGCGAACCAGTGGGTCGGCGCCTGCCTTGGCCTGATCACGCTGTTCCCCTTCAGTTACTGGAAAAAAACCCACGCGATCCACCACGGCACATCGGGCAACCTCGACCGCCGCGAATTCGGCGACATCGATACCCTGACCGTCGCCGAATACCAAGCGCGGTCGTGGATTGGACGACTCGGTTACCGCTTGTATCGCAGCACACCGGTATTGCTCGGCATCGGCCCGATGTACCAGTTCGTGATCAAGCACCGTTTCCCGTTCGACCTGCCGCTGTCGTGGAAGAAGGAATGGGCCAGCGTGCTGCTCAACAACCTCATGCTGCTGCTGATCGGCGGATCGCTGGGCTGGGTGATCGGCTGGCACGTGGTACTGCTGGTGCACCTGCCGATCGTGCTGATCGCCGGCGCGCTGGGCGTGTGGCTGTTCTACGTGCAGCATACGTTCGAGCGCACCTACTGGACGCGCAAGGAAAGCTGGGATTCCAACGAAGCCGCGATCGCCGGCAGTTCGTATTACGCATTGCCGAGCGTGCTGCGCTGGTTCACCGCGAACATCGGCTACCACCACATCCACCATCTCGCCAGCCGCATCCCGAGTTACCGCCTGCGCGAGGCGTACGAATCGAGCCCGCAGTTGCAGGCCGCACCGACGCTCACGTTATGGGCCAGCCTGAAATCCGCACGCCTCAAACTGTGGGACGAGGAACTCGGGCGCATGGTCGGATTTCCGCGCCGCGCGCGGGCGTGATCGCGGCGCGCGCATCGCATCGGCAGGCGAATACGATTCATTCCCTCGACGTCAAGACAGGAGCATCGCCATGATCGGCTACGTTACCCTCGGCACCAACGACCTTGAACGCGCAGCGAAGTTCTACGATGCGCTGCTCGGCGAAATCGGCGCGAAGCGCTTCATGGAATTCGAAAGGTTCATCGCATGGTCGGTGTCGCCGACGTCGCCGGGACTGGGCCTGACCCATCCGTTCGACGGCAACAAGGCGACCGTCGGCAACGGCGTGATGGTCGCGTTCGCGGTGGACAGCACCGACAAGGTCGATCGCCTGTATGCGAAGGCGATGGAACTCGGTGCGACCGACGAAGGCCCGGCCGGCCCGCGCGGCGAAGGTTTCTACGCCGGCTATTTCCGCGATCCCGATGGCAACAAGCTCAATTTTTTCTGCATGTCTTGATGCGCTGAGCGCATCGACTTTCGCGCGACCGCAGTAATCACCTGACCGGGGAGATCGTGATGGGCGTTGAATTGCAGATGTTGGCATGGGCCGTCGTGCTGGGGCTGGCGCAACTGATGATCGCGGCCACGCTGGGCACGCAGCAGCGTGGCTTGGGATGGAACGCGGGTGCGCGTGACGGCGAGGCCAGGCCGCTGACCGGCGTGGCCGCACGCATGGATCGCGCGCTGCACAATTTCCGCGAGACTTTCGGCTTCTTCGCGGCGGCGGTGCTCGTGGTGGTCATCGCGCAGAAAACCAGTGCACACACCGCGCTCGGCGCGCAATTGTATTTCTGGGCGCGCGTGGCTTATGTGCCGGTGTATGCGGCCGGCATTCCTTACCTGCGCACGCTGATCTGGGCAGCGGCGACGGCCGGCATGGTGATGGTGTTGCTGGCGTTGTTCTGAACCTCGCGCATCGCTGCCGACCTTCGGGTCGGTAGTGGGTCCGCAGTGGATCAGCTTGACGCGGATTGCTGGACGGGCGCGGCAGCCGCAGTGGCGGCCATCACGACAACCGGCGCGACGTGCCGACGCGGCACCTTGTCGGCATCGAGCAATTTCTCGATGCGCGCGAACACTTCGCTGCGCGAGAACGGTTTCTTCATGAAGTCGTCGGCGCCGATGCGCTGCGCGTAAAACTGTTCGGTCGCGAGTTCGTTGCCGCTGATCATGATGATCGGGGTGGCCCTGGTGGCCGGCTCGCGGCGCAGGCGGCGCAGTGCCTCGAAGCCGTTCATGCCCGGCAGCACGATGTCAAGGAAGATCAGGTCGGGATCGGCCGACAGTGCCAGTGTGACCCCGGTTTCGCCATCGCCGGCTTCCAAGCCGATGTAGCCGCTTTGTTCGAGCATCCGCTTGAGCAGCGCGACGATGGTCGGCGAGTCGTCGATGATCAGCACGCGGGTGCCTTCGCGCGCATTGACGCGCGGTTTTTCGCGGCGCTCGGGTTCGCGGCGGACGATCGGAGTAACCGCGGCGACAGCAGGCGCGGATAGCTGGGCGACGGCGGCCGGGGCCGCTTCGACGGCAGCCGGAACGAGCGCCACGGGAGTCGCGGCAGCAACGGGCGCGGGAGTGCTGGAAACAGGCGCAGGGGGGGCTTCGGCGGGGGCGTCCGCAAAGTACACGCGCGGCCGCGCAGCAGGCGCCTTCGCCTTCGCCTGCGGCTTGCGCTCGCCGTCGAACCAGCGTTTGAGTCGGTCCAGCATGCCCATGGCGGTCGTCTCCCCGATCGCGATCCGTCGGTAGCAGTTTGTCGCATGTACGAGCGACTGACAATCGTTGTCACTCGCCCGCAGTTTGCGTCACACGCTACCATGCCCGCGCGCCAACCCGGCGTGAAGGAATCTGACCATGCGCCGTTGGCCGATCGGAGCGATCTTCTGCGTTGTGTTGGCGGCCTGTACGCCGCAGCCTCCATCGACCGATGCGCGCGTGGTCATGCTGGGCACCGGCAATCCGAACCCCGACCCATTGCGTTCAGGCCCGGCGGTCGCGGTGATCGCCCACGGCAAGGTCTATCTGGTCGATGCCGGCCCCGGCGTGGTGCGTCGCGCCGCGGCCGCGAACAAGGCGGGCGTGGCTGAGTTGAAAATGGAAGCCTTGAACCGCGTCTTCATCACCCACCTGCACTCTGACCACACCCTCGGCCTGGCCGACCTGATGCTCAGTCCATGGGTACTCGATCGCAGCGATCCGCTGACGGTGTACGGTCCGCCCGGCACCGCGGCGATGGTCGATCATTTGACCCAGGCCTACAGCGCCGACATCGGCAACCGCCTGCACGGACTCGAACCGATCAACAAGACCGGCTGGAACACCAAAGCCGTCGAGATCGCGCCCGGCGTGGTCTATCGCGGCGACGGCATGACCGTGACCGCGTTCGCCGTGCAGCACGGCAACTGGGAACACGCCTACGGCTACGCGTTCCAGACCGCCGAACGCCGCATCGTGATTTCCGGCGACACCGTGCCGAGCGCGGAGATCGTCGCGCAGTGCCATGGCTGCGACGTGCTCGTGCACGAGGTGTATTCAGTCGCCGGTTTCAAGACCAAGCCGAAGGACTGGCAGAACTACCACGCGCACTCGCACACCTCGACCGCGCAACTCGCCGCAATCGCGAAGCAGGCAAAACCGAAACTGCTGGTGTTGTATCACCAGTTGTATTGGGGTGCGACCGACACCGACTTGCTGCGCGAGATCAGGGCGGCGGGTTACACAGGACAGGTCGTATCGGCGCATGACCTTGGGGTGTACTGAGGCTGGAAGCGTCGCTCAACCAAGCGGCACGGGAACCGACTCTGCCTGAACAGCTGTTGAAGCGGTCGAGGCCTACGTGTGCCAGCGAACATACCGTATCCGCGGCACAACGCACTATGCGCGCGAAGGATCGGAAGTCGGTGCCGCAAAGGATGCTGCCACGCAAGGACTTAGCGATTGGCCGCAATGATGCGGCTGTTTTGCGTTTGGCTCGCGTGCGTCGTTGACGGTCGCCCCGCTGCCGATGCGAAAAGCAAAGCCAGGAGCGTCATGGAAAAGGACGTTTATGAAGACCATACTGTTACCGGTTGTCTTGCTGGCACTCAGCCCAGCCGTCTTTGCCCAGCAACTTCCGACTGCCGGCAGCCAGACACAACAGATTCCACCGGCCCCAACCCAGCAGGCAAGGACTCCGAAAATCGAGGTCCAGCAAGGCAACGCGCCGGCCACTACGGAATCGGACAATGTAAAAATCATTGTCAATCGCCTGGAACTGACGGGCACGAAGGCGTATTCCGAAGCCCAGCTACTCGCGCTCACCGGATTCAAGCCGGGCAGCGAACTGTCGCTTTCGGATATGCGCGTGATGGCTGCACGGATCGCGGACTACTACCACCG
>JANXZP010000008.1 GCA_025355485.1 Pseudomonadota bacterium | reverse complement strand
TGGCTGAGGCGCTGGAGCAGCTGGTTGGGCGGTGAATGCTGGTGGCGGTGCGAAGGCTCGTTGGCTGCACGTCTCGGTGGTAGCTACATTGACCGAAGCTACGACGGCAGCGCACGATAAGGTTTAATGTCCCGCAGACGGGTCATATTTGTAGTAGGGACTTATCATCTGTACGCCATGACTAAACAAGTCTCCGTTACGCGATCTGACGTCGAAGGTTACCGAGATAGTCTTAGAGCGTCAGCGAAGCAAACCCAAGCTCAAATTGCAGCGCTAGCAGGCACCGAGGACTCGCTCGAATTTCTATTCCAGCTCAAGTTTCAATCAATGGGATGTGATCCTTTGAATCTATCTCGGAAGCTAAATCTGATTGAGCAACTGAACCAAACTTTCACATATCTCGCATCTTTCAATGGCGCGAACTTTCTGTTCTCACGTCATCTCGATGTCCATCATCTAACGCTCAATCTTGGCACTGCTGCTGGCTCGGACATCGAATCTGCGGAAGGTGGCGGCATCGCGGCAGAAGTGTTCGCATCCGTTACACCACGAAACAATGGAAAACTGATCAAAGACATCAAGAAGGTTTCGGGCGCTAAGGCCCGACATCGCTACGTACTCTTCATGAGTCCCGAGCGCGAAGTAGGTCCATGTGGCGTTCGACAGAACGATGCGGGGGTCATTGTGTGGTCGCTTGGGTGTGCCTTGTGAGCCACAACCGGGCAGCCAACCGGGGCTGGGTGAAAAGTTGTGCAGGCCAATAGCTTTGAACAATGAATCTCTCATGGACGAGTCTGAGATGCTCGCCGAACGCTACATTCGTTCACTAGGCTATACGTCCGTCGTCTATGAGCCGGATGGAAATATTCCACCAGACTTTCTTATCGATGGACAGATTGCTGTTGAGGTCAGGCGGCTCAACCAGAACTTCAAATTGCCGGCAGGACATAGCGAAGGGCTCGAAGAACTGGCCATTCCGCTTTGGCAGAAGATCAAGAAACTACTTCTCTCTCTTGGTCCTGCAAAGAATGGCGAAAGTTGGTTTATCGGATTCGATTTTCGACGGCCGCTGGAGCCATGGCAATCATTGGAGGCTGCGATTCGTAATGAATTGCAGGCATTCATGAACGCACCAACTCGTTCTAAGAGCACACTCACGATCACTGAGAATTTTCAACTGGATATTTTCCCGGCCGGTCACGCACACGCGACGTTCTACCTGCTCGGGAGCGGCAGCGACAGCGATTCCGGCGGATTTGTACTCGCAGAGGTCAGGGAAAATCTAGAACTCTGCATCGCTGAGAAAGACCAGAAGGTCGCACCATTCCGTTCCAAATATCCGGAGTGGTGGCTCATTCTTGCTGATCACATTGGATACGGCGTGGACTCGGAAGACAACGCGTTGTTTGCAGAGGCACTTGCTTTTCCGCACTCTTGGCAAAAGATCGTGCTACTCGATCCTCGTAATCACAAGCGTGCGTTCGAGATCTGACTCCTGCTTGTCGAGCTTCTGTTTGATCTCATGTAACGCGGCACAATGCGCACAGTAACTATTATTAGACTAGCCCGCGAATCAAATCCGCCGCCCTCTCCGCAATCATGATCGTCGGCGCATTCGTGTTGCCACCGATCAGTTTCGGCATCACCGATGCATCGACCACCCGCAGGCCTTCGATGCCGCGCACGCGCAGTTGCGGATCGACCACCGACGCGTCGTCGCTGCCCATCCGGCAGGTGCCGACGGGGTGGTAAACAGTTTCGGCTTTCATGCGCACAAAATCGACGAGTTCGGATTCCGACAAGGTCGCCTTCGCCGGGAAGATCGGCGCGCCACGGTACGGGTCGAAGGCTTTCTGCGCGAACACGTCGAGCGAGATGCGCGCGCATTCGATCATCACTCTCAGGTCCAAGCCTTCGGGGTCGCCGAGGTAATTCGGTTCGATGCGCGGCTTGTCGGTCGCGCGATTGCTGGTCAGGGTGAGTTCGCCGCGGCTGCGCGGGCGCAGGTTGCAGGCGTGCATGGTGTAGCCGTCGCCGGCGATGCGATGGCGGCCGTGGTCGTCGATCATCGCGGGAATGAAATGCAACTGGATGTCGGGGCGCTCGTCTGGCGCGAGCTGCGAGCGGATGAAGCCGCCGCCTTCGGCGATGTTGCTCGTGCCGGGGCCCTGATGGCCGCGCAGGAAATAGTTGAACGCGGTTTTCAATTCGTTCGCGCGGTCGTAGCTGGTGCGCTGGGTCTCGTGTTGCAGCGTGCAGACATCGAGGTGGTCCTGCAGGTTCTGGCCGACGTTCGCGGAATCGGCGACGACATCGATGCCGAGCTTGCGCAATGCATCGGCCGGGCCGATGCCGGACAGCATCAGAAGTTGCGGCGAATTGATCGCGCCGCCGCAAAGCAGGACTTCGCGCGTCGCGGTCGCCTGCGTCGGTTTGCCGTGCGCGGAATAGGCCACGCCATTCGCGCGTTGCTTATCGAAGATCACGCGCTCGGCCAGCGCGCCGGTGTGGATGGTGAGATTGGGCCGCGATTTCACCGGATTGAGATAGCCGACGGCCGTCGAACAACGCGCGCCATCGATCTGCGTGACTTGATACAAACCAACGCCATCCTGGCGCACGCCGTTGAAGTCGTCGTTGCGCGCGTAGCCCGCTTGCTGTCCTGCTTCGATGAAAATTTCAGACAAGCGATTGACGTTACGTGGATCGGACACCGACAGCGGGCCATCGGCTCCGTGCAGCGCATCGGCGCCGCGCGAATTGCGTTCGGCACGCTTGAAGTACGGAAGCACATCGTCCCAGCCCCAGCCTTGCGCGCCGTTCGCGGCCCATCCGTCGTAATCGCCGGCGACGCCGCGGATGTAGCACATCGCGTTGATCGAGCTTGAACCGCCGAGCACCTTTCCGCGCGGCCACCACACGACGCGACCGTTGAGCTGCGGTTGCGGTGTGGTGCTGTAGTCCCAGTTGATCGTCTTGTTGTTGGCGATCTTCGCCAGGCCCGCTGGCATGTGGATGAAGGGATGCCAGTCGCGTCCGCCGGCTTCGAGCAGCAGCACCTTGACGCTGGGATCTTCGGACAGGCGGTTTGCAAGCACGCAACCGGCCGAACCGGCGCCCACGATGATGTAATCGAACACGGCGTTGTCGGACACGTAAGGAATCCAGTTCGGGCGATCGGGCGAGGCTAGGCCCGCAGCTTAGAGCAAACATTCCAACGGCGTGCCGATTCGATTCCACCGTGGCTCGACATGCGGCACGACGGCAGTTCGTCGGCTAAGCTGCATGCGGATGCCGTCGAACGCCAGCCATCACCATGCCCGACACCACCGACTCGCCTGAGCCAGGCTCGCTGTGGGCGATGGTGACCGGTGCGCGCGCGCACGAGCGCCCGGCGATGGCCTTGGCCTTCGTGTACGCGTTCTGCGTGCTGGCCGCGTACTACCTGCTGCGGCCGGTGCGCGACCAGTTCAGCGCCGCGGTCGGTTCGACCAATCTCTGGCAGTTCTGGGTCGGTACCTTCGTCGTCACCCTCGCGCTGGTGCCGGTGTTCGGCGCGATCGTGGCGCGCTGGCCGCGCGAGAAATTCATCCCGGCGGTGAATCTGTTCTTCATCGCCTGCCTGATCACCTTCGTGCCTGCATTCCAGATGCAGGAACGGATCGGCGTGCGCCTGCTCGGCATCGTGTTCTACATCTGGCTGAGCGTGTTCAACCTGTTCGTGGTATCGGTGTTCTGGAGTTTCATGGCCGACGCGTTCGACAGCGCGCAGGCGCGGCGGCTATTTCCGGTGATCGCGATGGGCGGCACGCTGGGCGCGATCGTCGGGCCGATCGTCGCGGGCCAGCTGCCGATCGACGCGCTGCTGATGGTGGCGAGCGCGTTGCTGGCGATCTGCATCGTCTGCACATGGCGGCTGTCGGCGTGGTCGCATCGGCATCCGAATCCGCAACGCCGACAGGAACTCGCGCGCGGCGAGGTGATCGGCGGCAGTATCTGGGCAGGCTTGCGGCAAGTGTTTGCCTCGCCGTTCCTGCGCAGCATGTTCGCGCTGATGCTGCTCGGCGATGCGGTCGGCACGGTCGCCTATGTGTTGACCGCCGATATCGTGGCTGCGAAAGCGGCGACCAGCGAGGCGCGCAAGACCCTGTACGCGCACATCGACCTCGCGACCAACACGTTGACGTTGTTCCTGCAGGTCGGCGTCACCCGCGCGCTGATGGCCCGTTTCGGCGTGGTCGCCGCGCTCATCGCGGACGCCGCGATCAAGGCCGCGGTGCTGCTCGAAACCGTGCTCATCGGGGCGCCGATGGTGATCCCGATGCTGGTGGTCACGCGTGGCAGCGCGTACGGGATCGGCAAGCCGGCGTCGGACAGTTTGTACGCGCGCGCCGAACGCGCAACGCTCTACAAGGGCAAGAACGTGATCGACACCGCCGGCTGGCGTTTCGGCGACGTGGTGGTGTCGCTGTCGATGAAAGGACTGATCGGCATCGGCGTCGGCGCCGCCGGATTCGCGCTGATCTCGCTATGCGCCGCCGGATTGTCGGGCTGGTTCGGCTGGCGCGTGGCGCATGCTCCGGAACTGGCTCCGGAGCGGATTGCGGGCGATCAGGACTGAAGTCGTCGTCGCGCGTTCACGCGGCCCGACCGACCGAATGCAGGATCTGCCGCGACGCGGCGGCCAGGTCGGCCGGATCGAAATCGTCCACCGAAATCGCGTCCAGCGTCATCGCGCGCAATTCCTCGAGTTGGGTCTTTTCCGCCGCGGTGATCCAGCCTTCGGCCACGCCCTCGGCGAGTTGCGCGGGGAAATCCAGCGCCTCGATGTCGCTGTTCTTCAGCGCCTTGAGGAACTTGCGCTCGACCGGTTCGGCCAGCACCACTTTCGCGAGATAGCTGTTGATGCGGCCGGCCGGATTGTTTTCGCAGGGCGTGAGGAACACGCCGTCGGCGAGGCGGTCGCGCGCATCCGACGGCGACATCAGCAGTGCGGCGGCGCGATGGCCGAGTCGATCCGACGGCGCCTGTGCGCGTCGACCGTGTGGGAACACCAGCATCCACAACAGCCAGCCGACCGGGCGGATCGGGAAATTGCGCAACGCGCCGGACAGCGCGACTTCGATTTTGTGCATCGCATCGTGGAACGCCCACGCGAGCAGCGGCTGGTCGGACGCGGGGCCGCCTTCGTCGTGGTAGCGCTTGAGCATGCTGCTCGCGATGTAGAGCTGGCTGAGCACGTCGCCGAGCCGGCCCGAGAGTTTTTCCTTGAACTTGAGCTTGCCGCCGAGCAGCAGCATCGAGGTGTCGGCCATCAATGCCAGCGCGGCCGAATAACGGTTGAGCTTGCGGAAGTAGCGTCGCGTGTAGGCATCCCCCGGCGCGTTGCCGATGCGCGAAAAAGTGAGTCCGAACCAGAAACTGCGCACCGCATTCGAGAGCGCGAAGCCGATGTGGCCGAAAAGATTTCGGTCGAATTCCTTCAGGCGCTGCTTCGGATCGGCCAGGCCCGCGGCCTTCATTTCCTTCAGCACCCACGGATGGCACAGGATCGCGCCCTGGCCGAAGATCATCAGGCTGCGGGTCATGATGTTTGCGCCCTCGACCGTGATCGAGATCGGCGCGCCCTGCCAGTTGCGGCCCATGTAGTTGCGCGGACCGAGGATGATGCCCTTGCCGCCGTGGATGTCCATCGCGTCCTGCACGACCTCGCGGCCCATGTTGGTGCAGTGGTATTTCGCGATCGTCGACGGCACCGCCGGATTTTCGCCGCGCGCGACTGCGGCAGCTGCGGCCTGCGACAGTGCGCTGATTGCATACGCGTTGCCGGCCATCCGCGCGAGCGCTTCCTCGACGCCCTCGAAACGCCCGACCGAAAGTCCGAACTGCTTGCGAATGCGCGCGTATGCGCCGGTCACGACCGCGGCCATCTTCGCCGAGCCGCTGGACGTCGAGGGCAGGGTGATCGAACGCCCGATTGACAACACCTCGACCAGCATCTGCCAGCCCTTGCCCGCGTATTCCTCGCCCCCGATCAGCACCGACAGCGGCACGAACACATCCTTGCCGTGGATCGGGCCGTTCTGGAACGGCACGTTGAGCGGGAAATGGCGACGGCCGATGTCCACGCCCGGCGTATCGTGCGGAATCAGCGCAAGGCTGATGCCCAAATCTTTCTTGTCGCCGATCAAACCTTCCGGGTCGTACATCCGGAACGCGAGGCCGATGATGGTCGCGACCGGCGCGAGGGTGATGTAGCGCTTGTCGAAGTTCAGCCGGATGCCGATGACATTGGCGCCGTTCCACGACTGCTTGCAGACGATGCCGTAGTCCGGAATCGAGGTCGCGTCGGAACCCGCGAACGGGCCGGTCAATCCGAAGCAGGGCACTTCGCGGCCGTCGGCCAGGCGCGGCAGGTAGTAATTCTTCTGCTCGTCGGTGCCGTAATGCATAAGCAACTCACCGGGGCCGAGCGAGTTCGGCACGCCGACAGTCGAACTGAGCGTGCTGGAAATCGACGCGAGTTTCTGGATCACCTTGTGGTTGGCGAGCGCGGAAAATCCGAGGCCGCCGTATTCCTTCGGAATGATCATTCCGAAGAACCTGTTCTTCTTGACGAACTCCCAGATCTCCGGCGGCAGGTCGGCGCGGACGTGGGTGATATCCCAGTCGTTGACCATCTTGCAGAGTTCTTCGCAGGGGCCGTCGAGGAAGGCTTGTTCTTCCGCGCTGAGTTCGGGTTTGGGTTGGTCCAGCAGAGCTTTCCACTTCGGCTTGCCGGAGAACAGCTCGCCTTCGAATCCGACCGTGCCCGCTTCCAGCGCGGTGCGCTCGGTGTCCGACAGCGGCGGCAGGATCTTGGTGTAGAAATCCAGCAAGGGCCGGGTGATCAACGGCAGCCGGATCGCCGGGATCAGCAACGGCAGCGCGATCAGCGCGACGAAAACGGAGGCGACAAGGGTCGCCGTGAAGCTCGCACCGAGCCACCCGCCCGCGGCCAGCGATGCGGCGGTCAGCAGCGCCCACAGCAGCAACGGCATGCGGTGATAGGCCGCGATGAGTCCGGCGAGCAGCAGGATCAGGAACGGTGCGGCAACACTCATGGTGGACTCCGGAATGAGGCGACTGGCGTCGCCGCAAGATGCACGTGCAATAACTTAGGGTACGCCGTCGTGGATCGGTGGATGCGGCCGTTTTCAAATTACCATACGCTATAGTATGGTAAGTAAAACCGAAGTGTGCAATTACCCCATGTGCAATGCACATCTGCCGGCCGTGGCGTGATCAACATTCTTTTTCCAACCTGACCGTATGGATACACTGGGCGCATGAAAGCAGCGCAGACCACCCGCACCGCGCGCCTGAGCGCTGCCGACTGGGCGCAGGCCGCACTCGACGTGCTCGGCGAACAGGGGCTGAGCGCGGTCGGCGTGGAGCCGCTCGCGCGTCGCCTCGGCGTGACCAAGGGCAGTTTCTACTGGCACTTCAAGTCGCGCGAGGCGCTGCTGACGGCCGCGCTGGAGCATTGGGAGTCGGTCGAACAGGAAACCGTGTTCGGCAAGCTCGAGGCGATTCCCGATCCGCGCGAACGCCTGCGCGCGCTGTTCCTGCTGGTCGCTCACGAGGCCAAGACCCACATCATCTATTCCGAACTGCTCAAGGCGCTCGATCATCCGCTGGTGCAGCCGGTGATGGAGCGCGTGTCCAAGCGCCGGCTCGACTACCTGTGCGCGTCGTTCCGACAGGCCGGACTCGGTCGCGCCGACGCCCAGCACCGTGCGCGGCTCGCGTATGCGGCCTACGTCGGTTTCCTGCAACTGTCACTGCAACTGCATCAGCCGCGCCTGCATCACGACGAATTCGAGGCCTACGTCGATCACGTGATGCGCACGCTGATTCCTTGAACGAACCCATTCGATGCTAGCGCAAGTGCGTCGAGGGAGTTCAGCGGTTAAAATGACAGGCCACGCGGCTCGTTCCGCGATCCGTACCGGAGCCAGTCCGCATGTCCAGTTCGCTCGACGCCCTCAATCAGTGGGTGCTGGAAGTTGCCCGCCTGACCCAACCCGACCGTATTCATTGGTGTGACGGCTCGGATTCCGAAAGCAGGGCGCTCACGGAATTGATGCTGTCGACAGGCGATCTGATCGCTCTGAATCCGGAGACGTATCCTGACTGTTACCTGCATCGTTCGAGTCCATCGGATGTCGCGCGCGTTGAGCACCTGACGTTCGTCTGCACGCCGGAGCCCGAAGATGCAGGTCCGAACAATCACTGGACGGCGCCGGCCGAAGCGCACGCGAAGATCGATGCGCTGTTCGCAGGCTGCATGCGCGGCCGCACGATGTATGTGATTCCTTATTGCATGGGCCCGATCGATTCGCCGATTTCGCGTTGCGGCGTCGAGCTCACCGACAGTCCGTACGTCGTCGCCAACATGCGCATCATGACCCGCATGGGCGCCGCGGCACTGGCGCGCATCGAGCGCGACGGTTCTTTCGTGAAGGGCCTGCATTCGACCGGCGAGCTCGATCCGGATCGCCGTTTCATCATGCACTTCCCGGAAGAACTCACGATCAAGTCGTACGGTTCGGGCTACGGTGGCAATGCGTTGCTCGGCAAGAAATGCCATGCGCTGCGGATTGCGTCGTACCAGGCGCGTACCGAGGGCTGGCTCGCCGAGCACATGCTGATCGTCGGCATCGAGAATCCGCAGGGCGAAACCCATTACGTCGCGGCGGCGTTCCCGTCGGCCTGCGGCAAGACCAACCTCGCGATGCTGATTCCGCCCGAGGGGTATCTGAAAGCGGGCTGGAAAGTGTGGACGATCGGCGACGATATCTGCTGGATGACGCCGGGCGCCGATGGCCGCCTGTGGGCGATCAATCCGGAAGCGGGTTTCTTCGGCGTCGCGCCCGGCACGTCGGCCAAGACCAATCCGAACGCACTGGCGATGCTCGACCACGATGCGATCTTCACCAATGTCGCAGTGACCGCCGACAACCGTCCCTGGTGGGAAGGCCTGCCCGATGGCGTGCCGGTGACCGATTGGCAAGGACGGCCCATCGCCGACAGCGATGATCCGAACAACGGTCCGCACAACGGCCCGGCAGCGCATCCGAATTCGCGTTTCACCGTGAGCGCAAACCAGTGCGCGAGTTTTTCGCCGCACGCCGAAGATCCGCAGGGCGTACCGCTGTCGGCGATCGTATTCGGCGGCCGCCGCGAATCGCTGGTGCCGCTGGTGTTCGAGGCGCGCGACTGGACCCACGGCGTTCTCGTCGGCGCATCGATGGCCTCGGAAACCACCGCTGCGGCAACCGGCGCGGTCGGCGTCGTGCGTCGCGATCCGATGGCGATGAAACCGTTCTGCGGCTACAACTTCGCCGACTACTTCGCGCACTGGCTGTCGTTCGACAAGCCTGCTGCGAAGCTCCCGAAAATCTTCCACGTCAACTGGTTCCGCAAGGGCGAGAACGGCAAGTTCCTGTGGCCGGGTTTCGGCGACAACCTGCGCGTGCTCGAGTGGATCCTCAAGCGCGTGGACGGCAGCGCCGATGCGCACGAAACCCCGATCGGCAACCTGCCGCAGGCGGGGGATCTGAATGTCGAAGGTCTCGGCATCGGCGCCGACGAACTTGATGCGCTGCTCGCGGTGGATCGTGCGGGCTGGAAACACGAACTGTCCGAAATCGGCGCCTACCTCGACAGTTACGGCGCACGCACGCCCGATGCGCTCAAGCGCGAGCAACAGAGCATCGTGGATGCGTTGAACGGCTGAGGCGGAAGCGCGGCGTCGTCGCCAACCGGAAGGTTCAGTGCGCGGCGTGCGGGCCGATTTCGATCTCGTCCTGTGCAGCGATCGCATCCAGGCGCGGCAAGAAGGGTCGTAACGTTTCTTCGTATCGGCGCCAGCGGCCGATGCCGCTTGAGTTCAATGGCTGACGCACCTGGAACAGGCTCGCCGTGCGCACGAAGCCCTTGCGCTCGGAGAAAGCAAGCACATCGGGGTGCCAATCCAGTCCTGTCGCAGCGAGCACCCGCCGGAGTTCGGTTTCGGGGTCGGCGACGAGGCGCTCGTGGCTGACATCGATCAGGCGGTCACCGATGGTCGTCCGCCAGTGACGCATGATCCGCCGATGCTGTTCGAGCCGGTGGGTGATGTGCTCGAGGTCGAGCCCCCAGATGATGTTGGTGAAATGCGTCCGCCAACACGACAGCGCGACATCACGTGGGTCGCGCAGGCAGTGGATGATCGTCGCGTTCGGGAAGGCGGCATGAATCCATCCCGCGTACATGTAGTTGCCGGGCAGTTTGTCGACGATCCGTTCGGCGTCCGCGCGCAGCGACAGGCGCTGGACACGCTCCTCGAGTTTTTGCAGGTGCCAATCCGCCGCTTCGCGAATCACGGGAGCGGGAATCCCTGCGATCGTCGCGCTGCGGCCCCTGATCAGCACGCGCCAGAAGCTCTTGATAGCGATCGTCTGTTCGCCCACGCTGATGATCGACGGGTGCGAAGCCAGCATCTGCGAGAGCAGGGTCGTCCCGGAGCGCGGCATGCCGATGATGAACACCGGGCGCGCATCCGGGTTTCCAGCGCCGCGCAGGCTATCGAAAACCGCAGGAGTCAGGTCGGCGATCGTGAGATTGGTGTCGTTTTCCAGCCGCTCGGGGCGGGAGAGCTTCCCCGGCGGAAGGGCTTGAGTCCGGATTGCGTTCGCACTGGTGATGTGGGCGGCCGAATTCGAATATTCGCCGATGCGATCATGATGGCGCGCCAACAGATTGTGGAGTACCAGCATCATCGAAGGATTCCGCTCGGACTCCAGTAGCTGATGCACCCTGGTCAACGTCGCCTCATCGAGTTGCCCGCCTTCGATGTGCACCTTTTCCCAAAGTGCAGGGGCGTAGTCGGGGTCGATGGCGAAAGCGCCATCCAGGCGCCGGTGGGCGCCTTCAAAATCTCCGCGGATGACCGCCAGTCGCGCGAGTTCCACGTGAGCCCGCGGATCCCCAGGTTGCAATGCGGCGTAGCGTTCGAATGCGTCTGCGGCCGCATCCATGTGCTCGGCTGCCACCGATGCGCCCGCATAGCGATGAAGGAGGTCGGCGCGCAATGGAAAGCGCTCTGCCAGGGATTTGTGGATGTCGAAATACAATTCCGGGTCGGCATCAAGACTCGCCAACGCTATGTCCAGCAATCCACCCTGGTCAGCAATCCGGGGGTCGAGCGCGAGCGCACGTTCCAGCAAGATCAATCCTTCGTTGTCTTCGCCTGCCTTCCACCACGCCCGTGCCAACCCCAGAAGCACTTCGGCATTGTCCGGCAACAGGGCGGCGCATTGACGAAAACGGTTCACGGCCTCTTCGGGCCGGCCGGTCATCTGCAGTGCATTGGCGAACGCCTGCAGGAGCGGAAGGTCGGTGGGGTCGGCGCAATTCGCACGATCGAAAAAGGGCAGCGCCTCCTCGAATTGGCCCATCTGGGCCAGCTGCATGCCGGTTGTCACGTCGTCCTCAAGCATGTCCTGCGCGGCAATGGCATCCAGGCGCGGCAGAATCGACACCAACGCTTCCTGATAGTTGCGCCAGCGTCCGACGCTGCGCGCGTGGAGTGGCTCGCGCACCTGGTACTGACTGGCGCTGCGTACGAAGCCCTTGCGTTCGGCGAAGGCAAGCACATCCGGATGCCAATCCAGTTCCATCGCAGCAAGCGCCCGCCGAAGCTCAGTTTCGGGGTCGGTTACCAGGCGTTCGTAGCGGATTTCGGTCAGGCCATCGCCGATGGTCGCGCGCCAATGCTGCATCAATCGTCGGTGTTGCTCGATGCGATGGGCGATGTGATCGAGGTCGAAACTCCAGTGCAGGTTCGAGAACTGGGTCTGCCAGCACGACAGCGCTACATCGCGCGGATCGCGCAGGCAATGGATGATTGCCGCATTCGGAAAGGCGACCCTCAGCCAGCCCGCGAACATGTAATTGTCGGGCAGCTTGTCGACGATGCGGGCTGCGCTGTGCTGGCCGGACAGGCGATATGCACGATCTTGCAATGCCTGCAGATGCCAGCTGGCCGCGTCGTTGACGGCAGGCGCGGTGAGCGTCTCGATCATTCCGCTCGCGTTGGCCAATGCCCGCTTTAGGCTCTGATGAGCGATCCACTGCTCACCGACGCCGACGATTTGTGGGTGCGCCGCGAGCATCTGCTCCAGCAAGGTTGTTCCGGAACGAGGGAACCCGATGATGAATACAGGACGCTGTTCTGTGTTTCCAGCGCCGCGCAGGCGATGGAAGAGCGAAGCGTGATAATTGCGGATCGCAGCGTCGGTTTCCTGCTCCCATCGCTGTGGGCTATAGCGCTGCTGCGGTGGAACGATTTGGGCCTGTAGCGCATTCACGCGCGTTGTGTGGGCCGCGGCAACGCGAAACTCCCCCGCCCGATCGTAGTGTCGCGCCAGGATGTCGTGAAGGGCCGCAGAACCAAGGGTCTTCTGTTCTGTCTGCGTCAACCGATGCACCAGGGCGAGTGTCTCCGGATCGACTTGCGCGCCTTCGGCTTGCGCTTTTTCCCACAAGGCGGAGGCATATCCAGAATCGATTTCCAGAGCCGTGCGAAAATGTTCCAGAGCTCGCCCGGTTTCGCCGCGACCGATAGCCAGGCGTCCGAGTTCCGTGTGTCCCAGCGGATCTTCCGGCCGCAACGAACAATAAGTTTCGTATGCCTCGAGCACTTCCTGCAGATGTTCCGCGTCCATCAGTGCTCTTGCGTGGAGCAGCAGCAGATCGGCATGCAGTGGATGTCGATCGACCAAGGGTTTCAGGATGGCATGCCTCGTGTCAGCGTCGCCCACCTCGGACAGCAGCATGTCGAGAAGTCCGCCTGCGTCGGCAAACTGCGGATCCAGTATGAGCGCCCTCTCCAGCAGTGCGATTGCCTGATGTTGTTCGCCTGTCAATAACAATGCACGCGCCCATCCCGTGAGCACTTCGGTATTTCCCGGCAGCAATGCGGCGGCGGACTGATAGCGCTGTGCTGCGTCGACCGTGCGCCCTGTCAATTGCAGCGCGCTGGCGACCGCATGGAGAAGAGGAAGATCGGCAGGGTCTGCGCGATTTGCCCGGTCGAGATAAGGAATGGCTTCTGCAAGCCTGCCCGCATGGGCGAGCTGCATGCCATTGGCGATGTCGGTGGTATTGGTATTCATGCTTGAATGTTCGGTTGGATCAGGCTCGATACGCACTTGAAATAGGGTTCGACGGATCGCGATTCAACCATGCCGCGTGGATACGAGCGGCTTCCAGTCGATGGGCGATCGTGCGAATGGGGCGACCGATTCGTTTGCCCACGCCAGAGCATTGTCCAGCACGTCGGCATAGCGCGCCATCACCGCCTCTCTTTCCTGCGCGCGCCGGGCCGCATCGAACGTCCGATCCGGATGTTTGGCGTTGCGTTGGAATTCGACCTGGGCTCGCTGTTGCAGATCGGATGCATCGATGGCGAGTTGCAGCCAATCGGCGGCGGCGGCAACCACGCCTGCGGGATCGGCCAGCATGACCTGCATATCGAGGCTGCGCAGCCGGTCGTTGGCATCGTTCGCCAGGGCGTCGGCGTAGCGTTCCATCTGCGCGTACCAGGTCAGTACGCAGGATTCGATAAAATGGAAGTGGTGATCCCACGGCACTCCCAGCGCACGTTGCAGTTGGGTGTCCTTCAGCAGGTGCTGCGCCATCCAGCGCACGCGCGTGTCGGCTTCCGGCAGTTTCTTGCAGCACGAGATCACGAACTCAGGCAGGCTCGAATAGAGCAGGATCGCCTTGCCGCTGGTCAGCTGCAGGATGTCCGGCAGCAGGTTGTTGGCTTGGTTGGTCGGCTTGATCAGGCAGCGCCCGTCGGGCGCCCACGGTCGCGCCAGCAGACGCAACGCCGCGCTTAGTGGTCCTTCGATTCGCGAACGCGGTAGCGAGAGTGCGGCGCTGGCAAGCTGGCTCAGCGCTTGCGGTTCACGCAGCGCGAGCACGCGCGGTGGAGATTGCAAGGCGCGCGTAAGCAGTGTCGAGCAGCAGAATGCGGTGTGGAAAAGCAATGCGGTCTTGGGTGCATGTGTGGGTGCCGGGACGTCCTGCCAGGCGAGTCGCGTTGCGGCCGTCCAGTCACCACCCAGCCTCTGGTCAAGGAAAGCTGCGTCTGCGATGTGATCGCAGGTTACCGGCAGAATGAGGAACTCGCCGTTCGCGGCGTCGTAATCGACCGGGAAGTTCGCGGGACTCGCCATTCTGGGGGATGTATCCATAGCAGCGCATGGTATCGGCTGTCTGGCCACTCCGTCCTCAGCGACTAAACCCTGATCGCCGATGGCGCATCCAAGCGGGTATGCTCACTTTCGCCATGCAACCCGAAGTCGAACCTGCCGCCGATACGCGATGTGCAGTCGATCCCGACGACGCGTTGGTGCGTGCCGCAGCATGCGGCGACGTGTCAGCGTTCGAAACTCTGTATCGATCCCACGTGCGGCGCGTGCATGCGGTGGTGTGGCGGCTGGCCGGCGGTAACGCGTCACGCGCCGAGGAGTTGACCCAGGAAGTGTTCATGCGTGCCTGGCAGGCTCTGGACAGGTTCCGCTTTGAAAGCACGTTCGGTACATGGCTGCACCGGCTCGCGGTCAACACCGCCTTGATGGATCTGCGCACGCGGCGCACGGGCGAGAATCTGGAAACCGACGATGCGGCGTTGGCCGACCTCGACAGTGGCGATCACGCCAGCCAGCGCATCGCGCTCGGCATCGACCTCGAACGCGCGGTGGCGAGCCTGCCGCCGCGCGCGCGCGCCGTACTGGTGCTGTTCGACGTCGAGGGCTGGAAGCACGAGGAAATCGCGATCGAGTTGAACATGGCGGTCGGCAGTTCGAAGGCGCAGTTGCATCGCGCGCGAAGGCTGTTGCGCGCGATGCTGGGAGATGGCGCATGACCGGCGTCTCGTATCGCTGGCAGTTGCGCCAGTTGCCGCGTGAGCGTGCGCCGACGCGCGACCTGTGGGCGGGCATCGCCGCGACGATCGCACAGCCGCGATCCGCACAGGCGCCGCGATCGCGCGGCCAGGGCTGGCGCGTCGCGGGTTCGGCGATTGCCGCGAGCCTGGTGCTCGGCGCATTCGGCTTGGGCCTGAGCAAGCCGCAGCTGCTGGAAACGCTGCATCTGCGCAGCCGCGCGCCCGAACACCAGATTGTGTTGAAGGAAGCCGCTGCGATCCGCAGGCAGTACCAGGCCGAACTGCGACAGTTCCACGCGACTCCAATCCCCGCGGCGATCACGCCCGCGCTAATCGAGCTCGACCAGAGCGCCGACAATATCCTGGTCGCGCTCGACAGCCATCCCGAAGCGATCTTCCTGCTCGACCAATTGCGCCGCACGTATGCGCGTCGGCTACAGATCACCCAGCGCATGGCGATGCTCTGATCGCCGGCAGCGAGCTCCGCGCCGCACGATTTCCATCCAGCAAGAATCAAGGATCCTCCATGCCGCAGTTCCATCGTGCCGTCGCCCTTGCGCTTGCCGCACTGCCCGCCATCGCCTTCGCAGCCACCACGCCGATCAGCGAGGTGCGTGCGTTGAACCAGGAAGGCCAGGTCTCGATCGACAACACCCGGGGCGCGGTCGTCGTGCGCGTGGCCGATCAATCCGAAGTGCGCATCAGCGGCATCCTCGGCGAGGGCGTCGAACGGCTGTCGATCGAGGGCGACCGCAACCATCTGAGCATCCGCGTCGTCAATCCGCAGTCCAAGGGCTGGTTCGGCAACTGGGGCGGAGCGAAGGGCGGTGACACGCGACTGGAAATCACCGTGCCGGCGCATGCGAGCATTTCCGTCGAAGGCGTGAGCGCAGCGACGGATATCAAGGGCGTCGCCGGCCGGCGACTCGCGGTGAACACCGTCAGCGGCAACGTGCAGGTCGAGGCCAGCCCTGCCGAAGTGCGCGTGGAAAGCGTCAGCGGCGACCTGCATCTGCGGCTGGACACCAGCAAGATCCACGCCGAGACCGTCAGCGGCGATCTGGATGTACAGGGCCGTATCAATGGCGAGGTCAGCGTCGAAACCGTCTCCGGCCACATCGTGCTGCGCGCCGAGAAACCCAGCGATGTCGATGTCAGCGCTGTGTCCGGCGATGCAGATCTGCGAACGGGCCTCGCGCCCGGCGGACAGCTCAAGGCCGAGTCCACCAGCGGTGACCTGAAGTTGATGCTGGCTTCCGGTACGTCGGCACGGCTGGATCTGAGCAGTTTTTCCGGCAGCATCCATTCCGACAGTGGCAACGTCGAAACCAGTGAACACGGGCCCGGATCGAGCCTCAAGACCCGGATCGGTCGCGGCGATGCTTCGGTCACTTTGCAGTCGTTCTCTGGCGACGTCACCGTAAAAAAGGACTGAGCGAGCCGCGCGCTTCGCCAGCGAACAACGGATGGATGGCTCCAGGGAATGGGCCTCCACAGCGTGGGTAAGAACGCGCAAATGCCAGGCGAACGGCCAGACAGGCACTCCCTAACCGCCATTGGCGACCTTAAAAACCTTTACAGAACAGGCAGATGCACGATTTTCAAGAGTCGCGCATCCGGGTGTTTCTTTTTGGTTAAAACTTCGCTAGCATTCCGTGTTACCGGGGAACCCTTGCACCAGGATTGTGGTGTATCCCGGTGCTGCCATGGACTGGCGATCGTCCCGAACCGTTTTAGCCACTCTGACGTTGGAGAGAAACCAAAATGACACCTATCCGCAATCTGCTCAGCGACGCGGTGCGCTACGGCCTCGCAGTCGGCACCGTCGGCATCGCCGGCCTCGCCAGTGCGTCTGCGTTTGCGCAGACAGCTCCCGCCACCACCACCGATGCCGCTGCCGCCAAGGCCAAGAACCTTGACCGCGTCGAAGTCATCGGTTCGCGCATCCGTCGCGCCGTCGACACCGAGCCGACCGCTCCGGTCACGACCCTGACCCGTGCCGACATCGAACAGACTGGCCTGACCAGCACGTTCGACATCATCAACCACATCACCGCATCCGATGGTACCGGTCTGAGCACGGTCACCACCCAGACCAACGGCAGCGATGGTTCGCAGCATATTTCACTGCGCAACCTCGGCGCATCCCGCACCTTGATCCTGGTCGATGGCAAGCGCTGGCCGGTGAACATCAACGGTCAGGTCGATGTCTCGAGCATCCCGGTCGCCATCATCGAGCGCGTCGAAGTGCTGAAAGACGGCGCCTCGACCATCTACGGTACCGATGCCATCGCCGGCGTGATCAACATCATCACCCGCAAGAAGTACGACGGTGCGCAGGTTGGCTGGTTCTATGGCCAGACCACCAAGGGCGACGGCGAGCAGAATTCCGAGGACGCCACCATTGGCGCGACCGGCGAGCGTGCAAATGCCGTGGTGTCGATCAGCCGCTCGCAACAGTCAGTGATTTTCCAGGGCGACCGTGCGATCTCCAACTTCCCGCATGCCGGTTGCGAGCAGCTGTTCGCGCACGGTGGCGATACGTCCACCCCGAAGAAACTCCGCGGCTCCGGCGCCGCCGGCGGCACCGGTTGCGGTTCGTCGAACCCGGCATTCGGGCGCATCTTCCTTTCGGACACGACCAAGACGACGACCTCGGGAACGGACGGACATGGCAATACCGTGTTTGTGCCGGTGACACTCGGCAGCTTCGCGCTGAACAACAGTTTCAATGATGG
This sequence comes from Pseudomonadota bacterium, assembly GCA_025355485.1. Classification (GTDB taxonomy): domain Bacteria; phylum Pseudomonadota; class Gammaproteobacteria; order Xanthomonadales; family Xanthomonadaceae; genus SZAS-103. The sequence continues at coordinate 13,531 of JANXZP010000008.1, read as the reverse complement.
GAAATTCCAGAATCCGAATCCCTCGGACGCCCACCAGACTTCCGCGCATGGCGGCACGCAAACGTCCGACTTCCATCATTTCACTGCCTACGACCGCTACAATTTCGCACCGGTCAACTTCCTGCAGCAGCCTGCCACCCGCAACAACATCTTCGCTGCCGGCCGCTTCGACATCACCGACAACATCTCGGCGTACGCACGCGTGTCCTACACCCAGCGGCAGTCGACGCAGCAGCTGGCCGAAGTGCCGGGCAACATGCAAAACCCCGATGTCTTCGACACCGCCAACGGCCAACATTACCTCAGCAGCTCCACCTTCGGTCCGCAGTGGAATTTCATCCCGACCGGCGGCAACTTCTTCAATCCCTGGCACAACGATCCCACCCACGTCATCACCAATTTCCACTACCGTTTCCGTGCGGTCGGTCCGCGTGCCAACCATTCCGACTTCAACACCCTCGGCAGCACCGCCGGCGTGCAGGGCTCGTTCGCGTTGGGCGATCACAATTTCGACTGGGACGTCTATGCCCAGTACAACAGCGAGCGCGATACCCTGGTCGGCACGAACTACATCGACCTGTTCCACCTCAAGAATGCGGTCGGCGACTCGTTCCGTGACGGCGCCGGTGTCCTGCGCTGCGGCACCCCGGGCCATGTCATCGACGGCTGCGTGCCGTTCAACCTGTTCGGCGGTCCGGATCTGGGCCTCGGCGCTGGCGTGATCAGCAAGGCCGAACACGATGCGATGATCCGGTACGTTTCCTACACGCTGAACCAGGCGGAGGGCAACAAGGGCTACAACTACGGCGCCAACATCTCCGGCGAAATCTTCCCCTTGCAGGGTGGACAGCTCAGCTTCGCGGCCGGTTTCGAACACCGCAAGGCGACGTCGTTCTTCTCGCCCGACGCGCTGCAAGCCGCCGGCGGATCGTCGAACAACTTCACCTCGCCGACCAGCGGTTCGACCAAGGCCGAGGATGTGTATCTCGAAATCGACGCGCCGCTGCTCAAGGACGTGCAGTTCGCCAAGGAACTCGAGTTCAACGCCGCTGTGCGCAAGTCGCGCAACACCGGTAACGGTGTGATCGATGGCGTGGCGTTGACTGCGGCTTCGAGCAGCCCGACCGAATCCAAGTTCAGCGTGCGCTGGAAGCCGTTCGCGGATCTGCTGGTGCGCGCCAGCTACGGCGGCACCTTCCGTTCGCCGTCGGTCAACGACCTGTTCGCCGGGTCGTCGGAGAATTTCCCGGCCGCCGCCGATCCATGCGGCAAGGACGGTATCGGATCGTTGGATGCCATAGGCAAGGCCGCGTGCGCTGCCGGGCACGTACCCGCCGGCGGCGTCGACACGTCTTCCGCCAGCGGCCAGGTTCGTTCCTTGTCGGGCGGTAACCCGGCCCTGAAGCCTGAACACGGCCACGACTTCACCTATGGCCTGGTGTACAGCCCGAGCTGGGTCAGTGGGCTGAACCTGACCGTCGATTACTGGCGCATCAACCTGAAGGATGCGATCACTGCGCAGGGAGCTGGCACCACGCTGAATCTGTGCTACATCAATCACGATCCTGCGGCGTGCGCCTTGGTTACCCGTGACCCGGGAACTGGCCAGATCTCGGAAGTCTCGGTGAAGCAGTTCAACCTCAGCACCCTCAAGGTCGATGGCATCGACTTCGGCCTGACCTACAAGCGCGACTTCAGCAACTGGGGTACGTTCGGCCTGAAGTGGGACACCACCTACAACAAGCATGTCATCGCCGACGGCAACGAATTTGTCGGCAGCTATGGCAATGGACCGACCTGGAAGTGGCGTTCGGTCGCGACCCTCGACTGGAAGCGTGGCGACTGGGATGCCGCCTGGACCGTTCGCTACACCTCCGCGTTGGACGAGGCCCAGGGCTGCGATCTCCCCAATGTCACCGTCACCACTGTCCTGATCTGCAATCACCCGCACGAGATTTCGTCGCAGCCCACGGTGGGTGGCGGTGCGGCGGCGGCTCACCTGACTGGCTTCAACCGCCTCGGCGCGACCACGTACCACGATCTGCAGGTCGGCTGGCAGGCGCCTTGGAAGGCGCATGTGTCGGTTGGAGCGCGCAACATCTTCGGCAAGGAACCGCCGTTGGCCAACAGTGCGTTCGCGGGCTCGTTCGATGCTGCCTACGACCTTCCGGGCGGCCCGTTCTACTACCTCCAGTACCGTCAGGATTTCTGATCGGATTACTGAAGAGTTCTGCTTCATTCAAGCCGCGGCCTCGTGCCGCGGTTTTTTTTTGATGTGCATGGACGCACGAATGCCGCGAGCGCATGGATGCGGCTTTGCACTCCCTACGGTCGCAGGAGCGGCTGCCGCACATGGATGTGGCTGTGCATCCCCTTCGATCACAAATGCTGCGAAGGCAGGACGCCGAGAGCAGCGGATGTGCATGGACGCACGCGGAGCAGCATGACTTTCGCGGGCAGTGCAGACTAGGGCGTGACAGAGCACGCGACCCAATCCCAATGGAACCCCTTCCGTGACCGAACCGGATTCGCAACCCACCACGACTGAACTGATTGAGCGCTTCCAGCGGGCGCTGGGTGCGCGTGCACAGGAACAGGCCGAACAGCTTGGTGAAATGCTGTCGGTGCGCGACCCCGGCAACGAAGATGTTGTCGCCTTTCTGATCGCGCGCGCACTGTCGCGTCGAGATGTCCCGCGTGCGCTAAGCCTCGGACGAAACGCGATACGTGCACGGCCGGAATCGGCGCGGCTGCATTTCCAATTGGGCACGGCACTCGAGGCCGCAGGTGATCGAGTGGGGGCGCGGGATGCGTTCCGGCAGGCGCGTGAACGCGATCCGGACTTGATGGTGGCGGCGCTGTGGCAAGCAGATCAGGAACTCGCACTCGGTCGCCTTGATGATGCCATTAGAAGCCAGTTACAGGCGCTCGCGGTCGCCGAGCGCAAAGGTCAACTCCAGCACATCACAAAAATGATGCCGGCTGTGCGGCTGCGTGTGGAGCGCGCGATGGGTGGCGTTCAAAACGCGCGGCGAGCAGCGATCGAAACCGCGCTCGCTCCAATGCGCGCGAGCGTCGGCAACGACGCGCTCTCGCGCATAGACCGCGCCCTGGCGACCGTCTACGGCCAACCTGCGCCCAAGCCATCGCATCCACTGCAACTACCCACCTTCCTGTGGCTGCCCGACCTGACCGATCAGCCATGGTTCGAGCGCGAACAATTTCCGTTTCTGCAGAAAATCGAACAGGCCACCGATCGTATTCGCGAGGAACTGCTGGCCGTGCTCGCCGATGAGAGCGATCTCAGCCCGTACGTCGACATGCCCGAGAGCGCGCCGGCCGCAACGGTCTGGCGCAGTTTGAATCGCTCGCCGAAGTGGAGCAGCTACCACCTCTACAGACATGGCGAGCGCATCGAGGCGCATTGCCGGCGTTGCCCGCAAACAGTGGCGCTGCTCGAATCGCTGCCGATCATGCGCGTTCCGGGCCATTCGCCGGAAATCATGTTCTCGGTCTTGAAACCGCGTACGCACATCCCGCCGCATACGGGCGTTATCAACGGCCGGCTTACAGTGCATCTGCCGTTGATCGTGCCGGAAAACTGCGGTGCTTTGCGCGTGGGCGGGGAATCGCGCAAATGGCGTGTCGGTGAATGCCTGATCTTTGATGATTCGTTCTTTCACGAAGCCTGGAATGGCAGCGATGAGACCCGCGTGGTATTGATTTTCGATATCTGGGATCCCTCTCTCGCGGAAGCCGAGCGTATCGGGTTGGCCGCTGCTATCGCCGCAATCGGCGAGTTTGACCGCCGTTATGGTGGTGAGAATGGCACCCGCGAAGGATGAGTCTAGGCAGTGTCCGGCCGCAAGTCGAAGAAGATGAATTCGCTTCGCGATCAGCTGGTGCCAAACGAACCGGACACTACGATATTGGTGAATCGAGATAAAGGCGGCCCGCTGCTTGCCTGTAGTGCTGCACGCACCGCTGCCACCTCGGGCATAATCCGCGTTCGCGCCTGCGCGGCGCCTGTCGGCACTCAACAAGGGATCAGCGATGCCTGGAATGCAAAGACCCAAACTCGAATTCAACACCACGCGACTGTTCACGTCGTGGCTGAAGGAACAGAACGCCTCGATCTGCGCATCGACGTACCAGACCGGCATCCTGTTCATGATGGGCGTCAAGCCAGACGGGAGCATGTCCTATTTCACCCGCGCGGTTCCGCGCTGCATGGGATTGCACGTGGGCCTGCAGACGATGTGGGTCGGTTCGATGTTCCAGTTGCACCGCTACGAGAACTCGCTCAACCCCGGCGAGCTCAACGGCGACTTCGACGCGTACTACGTGCCGCGCGTCTCCTACACGACCGGCGATGTGGATATCCACGATGTGAATGTCGACAAGAGCGGCATGCCGATTTTCGTCAATACCTTGTACAGCTGCCTGGCGACGGTCGATGAGCGCTACAGCTTCCGCCCGGTTTGGAAGCCGCCCTTCGTGTCGCGCCTGGCCGCCGAGGATCGCTGCCATCTGAATGGCCTGGCGATGGTGGACGGCGAGCCGACGTATGTAACCTGCATCAGCAAGAGCGATGCCGCCGGTGGATGGCGCGACTTCCGCGAAGCCGGCGGCTTGGTGTTGCACGTGCCGACCGGCGAGGTCGTGTGTTCGGGCATGTCGATGCCACATTCGCCTCGCTGGTACCAGGGCAAGCTGTGGATCCACAACTCCGGCACCGGCGAATTCGGCTACGTGGACATGGACAAGGGCCGGTTTGAACCAGTCGCGTTTTGCCCAGGCTATCTGCGCGGCCTGAGCTTCATCAACGACTACGCGATCGTCGGCCTGTCGGTCGGCCGCGAGAATACTTTCAGCGGCCTTGAGTTGCAGGACAATCTGGAAAAGAAAGGCGCGATGGCGCGCTGCGCGATCCAGGTGGTCAGCCTCAAGAACGGCGACATCCCGCACGAGATCCGCTTCACCGGAGATATCCGTGAACTGTTCGATGTCGCGGTGATTCCAGGGGTGCGCATGCCCGGCAGCGTGGGCTTCCTGTCCGAAGAGATATGGAAGCGCATCACCATCGAATCGGACAGCATCCGCGAGACTGCGTGAGCGGTTGAAAATCCGTGGCGCATGGCGCCGAGACGCGACGATCGGCCCTGCGTCGAACGCAGGGTAAATCAGGCTTCGTTGGAGGGAATGGGCGCCACGAAACGGACGCACAAGCCTGAGTTCGGCAAGCCGTCAGAGGTCTTGGTGGTACCGGACATAAGGCACGGTGCCTTCGTCCTGTTGCGCGGGTTTGGTCGCCGGCGTCAGCGGATTGGTGCCGGTGGACTTCTCGGCGCCGAAGCTGAGCTTGCCCTGCCACGGCGTTTCCCAGGACAGACCGATGCCGAGGCTGCTGAGCGACGCGCTCTGGCCGGGCACATCAACGACGCGGCCGATCACTTCGCCACTGAGCTTGCCGCGCCCGACCGCCACGCCGACGCTGGTGGTGTTCCAGCGCTGGGTCTGCGGATTGCTGGCCTGGCCCGCGGTCGGAACCAGACGCGCGTGGGCGAGCGTGCCGCCGATCGAAACCCAACCGATGTCGCCGATGTTCATCTGGCCACGCGCGCTGATGTCCTGCTGGGTCATGCGGCCGCCGAGGATGCCTAGGCCCGGCAGCAGTCCGGACGTCGGCGACAGCCAGTCGATCGCGGTGGAGTTGAGTTCGGCACGACCGGCGCTGAGTTCGAACAGACTCTCGGGGCGTTCGAAACGCGCTTCGGCACGCAGCGATTGCGCCGGACGCAGGAACGGATCGCGTGGTGCCGTGGCATCGAGCGATGCAAGCAGACAGCGATCGGCGAGCGAACCCAGCGTCACCAATCCCGTCCGGCTGTTGCACAGCAGCGCCAAGCCGCTGCCGCTGTCGGCGCTGAGGCCGGCCTGCAGCGTGCCGTGGCCGGTATTGACGCGTGCGCCGGCACCGAACAGCATCGAGCCGTTGGCTTGCTGCGCCGGTTCGAGCAGCAGCAAGGCTTCGACCCTGCCACTGTGGTTGTTCCACACAGGCAGAACCGCAGTGTCTTTCTGGGTCATCACGCCTGCGTTGTCGGGCGCGGTTTGCGCACGCGCCGACATCGCCGCAAGGGCGATGAACAGGGCAATGGCGTACAAACGCATCGACATATAGGTTTCCGGCACGGATTATTTCGCTACAACGCTTGGACGACAATAGCTCCGGGCAGTTCCCCAGACAAGCAGAAACGTATCAGATTTATACTAATTTAACAACCCGGATGACCTATTGCAGGGTACCCGGAGCGGCTGCCGTTGGCATCGGTTCAAACAGCGCCAGTACCTCTTCGCGCGGCAGTCGGTAGCTCTGGCCACAGAATTCGCAACGGATCTCTGCCTCCGGCGGTTCATGAACAGAAACGGCAGCCAGCGCTTCCTCGCGGCCCAGGCTCTGCAGCATCCCGGCCACCCGCTCGCGCGAACACGAGCAGCCGAAACGCAGCGCTCGCGCGCCCAGCACGCTCACGCCATCCTCGTGGAACAGCCGGAACAGCAGCTCGTCCGGCGGTGTGGCCAGCAGCTCGTCGCGGCCCAGCGTCTCGAACAGCGCGCTCGCGCGCTTCCAGCCGTCGTCATCGCCGGTATCGCCGGGCAGTTTCTGCAGCATCAATCCGCTCGCGGCACGACCGTCGGTGGCCAGCAGCATCCGCGTCGGCAGTTGCTCGGATTGCACGAAGTAGCCCTCGAACGCGTCCGCGAGGGTGTCGGCATCCAGTCCGACCAAGCCTTGGTAGCGCGTGCCGTCACGCCCGCCGAGGGCGATGCTCTCGATGGTGATCGCGAGCAACGATCCATCGCCGAACGCACGCGGTGTCAGCGGTTCTGGCAGCGGTTCGGACCAGTGGGCCAGTCCACGCAAGGTTCCATCGCGGGTGCATTCGGCGAACAACGAGCGCAACGCACCGGTACCGCGCAATTGCACACTGAGCCGACCGTCCACCTTGGCGTGACCGGTCATCAGCGCGGTCGCGGCTAGGGTTTCGCCGAGGCACGCAGCGACTGCGGCTGGATAGTCCGTGCTTGCACGCACCGCGGCCCAGGTATCGGTCAGGCGCACCAGAACGCCACGCACGCCGGAGGTTTCCAGCAGGAAGCGCAACAGGGTGTCGTCGGTATCAGCGGTCGCAGGCATTTCGATCATCAGGTCGAGGCGGCTTCACTAGCTATTGCCCGGGCAGGTAAGCTCGCGTGCATGGTCAGTCGGGCAACGAGACATCGGATGCACACAATGGGTTCGGCGACGGGTTCGATCAAGTCCTCGCGCGCCTGGCAGGGCTGCGCTTGAACGCTGCTGCACCGCGCAGGCGCATCCGCTGGTTGCGCTGGTTGTTCCTGTGGCTGCCGCTGCTGTTCGTATCGATCAGCGTGTTGCAGGTGCTGAGCCTGCGCTGGATCAACCCACCGTCCAGCGCGTTCATGCTCGAGCGTAGGATCGAGGCCTGGCGCGATGGCGAACAGGATTTCCGGTTGTACTACCGCTGGCGCTCGCTGGACGAGATCTCGCGCTGGCTGCCGGTGTCGGTGATCGCCGCCGAGGACCAGAAATTCCTCGATCATGAGGGCTTCGACTTCGAGGCGATGGACAAGGCGATGGAGCGCAACGCCGAAGGCAAGCGCGTCCGTGGCGGCAGCACGATCAGCCAGCAGGTCGCCAAGAACATGTTCCTGTGGGGCGGTCGCAACTACGTCCGCAAGGGGCTGGAGGCCTGGTACACGGTACTGATCGAACACCTGTGGTCGAAGCGACGGATCGTGGAGGTGTACGTCAACATCGCCGAATTCGGCGATGGCGTGTACGGTGCGGACGCAGCCGCGCACGACCTGTTCCGCACCACGGCGGCGCGTTTGTCGGCGTCGCAATCCGCGCGGTTGGCGGCGGTGTTGCCGAACCCGCGGCATTGGTCGGCGGCGGCACCGAATGCCTATGTGTTGCGGCGCGCGGGGTGGATCGAGCGCCAGATCGGCCAGCTCGGCGGCCCGGACTACTTGCGCGAAGCTCCGCGCTGAAGCAGCAGTGGCGCGATCCAGACCGCAAGTGCCGCGCCGATCAATTGCGCGACGATGAAGCCCGACACATCGCCGGGGCGGATGCCCGCGAAGCTGCGCGTCAGCGCGCGTGCCAATGTCACCGCCGGATTCGCGAAGGACGTCGAAGCAGTGAACCAGTACGCGGCGAAGATCCAGCTCGCGACCAGCGCGGGAATCGCCGCAGGGCGCAATCGCGATCCAAGCAGGATCGTCAGCAACAACCCGAACGTCGCAACGCCTTCGCTGAGCCATTGCGCGGCGCCGGTGCGGATTCCCGGTTGCCACAGCGGCTGCGCGAACATCGCATGCGCGAGCAAGACGCCGCAGATCGCGCCGACGATCTGCATCAGCACATACATCCACCACGCAGCCGGCAACGCTTGGCCGCGCATGCGCAATGCGAGGGTCACCGCCGGATTGAAGTGCGCGCCCGAAATCGGCGCCAGCAATGAAATCAGCACATACAACGCCGCAGCAGTTGCAGCGGCATTGGCGAGCAGGGCGATGCCGTCGTTTCCGCCGGAAAGCTGCTGGCCCATGATGCCGGAGCCGACGACAACGGCGAGCAGGGCGGCGGTTCCCAGCAGTTCGGCCGCGAGCGCCTGAAGCGGCGATGCCGCGGACTCGCCATCGGAAGCGGCATGCGAAACGCGCGCCGTCGCAATAGCCACCACGCGTTGCCCCGGGCTGTCGTTCATGCGCTGCGCTCGGCGATGTCGCGCAACGCATCCGCAGCGGCGAGCCGTTCGAGTTTGTCCTCCGGCAACGCGACCAGCAATTCGACGTGCCGGCGCAGCGCGGTCATCGCGTCCATGTAGGCGCGGCGACGCAGGTCATCCGATCCTTCCACCGCCGCCGGATCGGCCACGCCCCAATGCGCCATCGCGGGATGTCCGGGCCACACCGGGCAGGCTTTGCCGGCGGCGTTGTCGCAGACGGTGATGATCATGTCCATCGCTGGCGCGCCGGGTTCGGCAAACTCGTCCCAGGGTTTGCTGCGCAGCGACTCGCGCGGATAACCCAACTGTAGGGCGAGTTCGGCCGCGAGCGGCTGCACCCGGCCGGATGGATGGCTGCCTGCGCTGTAGGCGTGAAAGCGCCCGTTCCCGAGGACATTGAGCAAGGCTTCCGCGAGGATGCTGCGCGCCGAATTGCCGGTGCACAGGAACAGTACGTTGTGGATTTTCGCTGCGGTCATGCCGTGGGTTTCCTGCGACGGACTGGTTTGGGTGCGCAGACCGTTTCCGGTCCGCAGGGCGCGCCGACGCAGCAGTTTTCGGTGAGGTAGCCGATCAACGCGTTCATCTGTGCATAGTCGGCGCGGACGCGGATGACGCGACCCTCGCGCGCGTCATTGACCAGTCCGGCCGCGCGCAGCACATTCAGATGCGCGCTCAAGGTCGCCGGCGGCAGCGCTAGCCGTTCACGCAGTTCGCCGACCGCCAGCCCGTCCGGCCCGGCCTGGACCAGCGCGCGATAGGCCGATAAGCGCGAGGCGTGGCCAAGCGCGCGCAAGGCGCGCAGAGTCGCGTCGCTGTCGATCGAAGCCAGCGCGGATAATTTCACCATGATTCGATATTTCCAGAAATATGGAATTATGTCAAACGCCGCCATCGTCGCTACCATCCGGCGATGGAATCCAGCGCACTGCTCACGATCGTGATTGCCGCCTGTAACGAGGAGGCCGCGCTGCCGTTGCTGCATTCGCGCCTGCGCAAGACGCTCGACGGGCTGGATCTGGCGACGCGCGTGCTGTACGTCGACGATGGCAGCGGCGACCGCAGTTGGGACGTGATGCGGCAGATCGCGCGCGACGATCCGGGCGTCGCGCTGCTGCGCTTGTCGCGCAATTTCGGCAAGGAGGCCGCGTTGACCGCGGGCCTGGATCGCGTGACCGTCGGCGCCGCGCTGGTGCTCGATGCCGATGGCCAGGATCCGCCCGAACTGATTCCGGAATTCGTCGCGTGCTGGCGCGAAGGATGCGACGACGTGTTCGGCACGCGCCTGGAACGCGAAGGCGAGGGCTGGTTCAAACGCACCAGCGCGCATGCGTTCTACCGGGTGATCGGGCGCTTGTCGAAAACGTCCATACCGCGCGACACCGGCGATTTCCGCCTGCTGTCGCGTCGCGCGCTGGACGCACTCGCGCAGTTGCGCGAGCGCGGACGTTTCATGAAAGGTCTGTTCGCCTGGGTCGGATATCGGCAGGCGAGCGTGCCGTACCATCGCGAACCACGGCTGGCCGGGCGCAGCAAGTTCGGCTTCTGGAAACTCTGGAACTTCGCGCTCGACGGCATCACCAGTTTCTCGACCGCGCCGCTGCGCGTTGCAACCTATCTTGGCCTGCTGACCGCATTGGTAGCATTCGGATTCGGCGTCTGGACCATCCTCAAGACCTTGCTATGGGGCGAAGTTGTACGCGGCTACCCTACTTTGATGGCGGTGATCCTGTTCCTCGGGGGCGTGCAACTGATCGCGCTCGGGGTGATAGGCGAATACCTCGGCCGGCTCTACCAGGAGGCCAAACAGCGTCCGCTGTATCTGCTCGATGCATGGCTGCCGGCGGCGGTCGATGTTGGAACCGCCGCAGCCATCGCGGCGGCGGAAAAAAACGCGTCGGGCGCGCTATGATCGACCCATGCGCGCTGTTGCGCGCGGGTCGAATGAAGGAAGCCCGCCATGTTGCAGGTTCGACATCTCCTCGATAGCAAGCCGGTCGGCACGGTGTCGCTGCCACCGGAAGCGCCGGTGCTCGATGCGATCCGGCGGATGGCCGACCACGGCATCGGCTCGGTACTGGTGATGCGCGGCGGCGCGTTGGTCGGCATCGTCTCCGAGCGCGACTACGCGCGCAAGGTCGCGTTGCAGGGACGTTCGTCGGCGAGCACGCCGGTCTCGGACATCATGTCCAGCCCGGTGAAGACGGTCGCGCCCGATGCGTCCGTCCACGACTGCATGCAGATGATGACCGAAGGCCGCATCCGCCACCTGGCGGTGCTCGACGGCGATCGCGTGATCGGCGTGGTCTCGATCGGCGACCTGGTCAAGGCATTGCTGGAATTGCAGCAACACGAGATCGAACAGTTGCAGCACTATATTTCCGGTTGACGCGCGCGCGCGCAGCGCGCAGCGCGCTACACTCGTTGCAGGGGACGCGGCGATGCCGCGGAGGTTGCCGTGAAGCTGATCGAACTGCTGCCGAATTTCACCGTCGAACTGCAGCAGGCCTGCGAGCGGCTCGGTCGATCCGACCTGACCGCACAACTCGCAAGCGTCGAGCTCGACAACAACACCTACAACGTCCGCACCCAGGTCGCGCAACTGCGCCTGCGCCACAAGGGCGACGCCGATCCGGCCGAACGCGTTGCGACGGCCGGCACCGCGCCCGCGAACGAAAAGGTGCAACTGCGCCACCGCTACGGCGTGCGTGCCGAAACCGACAACACCGGCCGCCTGCGTCGCCTGATCCTCGCCCACGGCGCCGATATCACCGAAGCGCTGGGTCGCTTCTCGCCGCTGCGGCAATAGCGGCCACGGCCAGAACGGGCCGCGCTGCTACAATGGCCGGCTAATGATCTCCTTCCGAAATTTCGCCCTGCGGCGCGGCGAGCGCCTGCTGCTGTCCGACATCGACCTGACCCTGCATGCGGGCTGGCGCGTCGGCGTGGTCGGCCGCAACGGCACCGGCAAGTCCAGCCTGTTCGCCGCGATCCAGCGTGAGATCGAGGCCGACAAGGGCGACCTGGATCTGTCCGGCAAGACGCGCATCGCGAGCGTCGCGCAGGAAACGCCATCGTTGCCCGACCCGGCGATCGATTTCGTGCTCGGCGGCGATGCCGAGGTCGCCGCTGCGATCCGCGCCGAAGCAGCGGCGATGGATGCCGAGGATTACGACGCGGTCGCCGAAGCGCATCACCGGCTCGACGAACTCAACGGTTACGACGCGACCGCGCGCGCCGGACGCCTGCTGCACGGCCTCGGATTTCCGGCCGATACGCATCAGCGTGCGGTGTCGTCGTTCTCCGGCGGTTGGCGCGTGCGCCTGAATCTTGCGCGCGCGCTGATGATGCCGTCGGATCTGCTGCTGCTCGACGAGCCGACCAACCATCTCGACCTCGACGCCGTGCTGTGGCTCGAACAATGGCTGCTGCGCTATCCGGGTACGTTGCTGCTGATCTCGCACGATCGCGAATTCCTCGACGGCGTCTGCACGCACACGCTGCACCTGCACGAAGGCAAGGCCAAGCTTTACAACGGCGATTACACCGCGTTCGAGCGCCAGCGCTCCGAGCAGTTGCACCAGCAGCAGGCCGCGCACGAAAAAGAACAGGCCGAGCGCGAACATCTGCAGAAATTCATCGACCGTTTCAAGGCGACGGCGAGCAAGGCCAAGCAGGCGCAGTCGCGGATCAAGCGTCTCGCGAAACTTTCCGGCACCGAAGCCGTGCGCGCCGAACGCGCGTTCCGGATTTCGTTCGCCGAGCCGTTGCGCTTGCCGAATTCGCTGATTCGTTTGAACCATGTCGATGCGGGTTATGGCGATACGAAGATTCTGGCGAACGTCGGATTCGGACTCGAAGCCGGCGACCGCGTCGGCCTGCTCGGACCAAACGGCGCGGGCAAGTCCACACTGGTGAAAACGCTGGTCGGCGAGCTGCCCTTGCTCGGCGGCGAACGTAGCGCGCATCCGGACCTCAGGCTCGGCTACTTCGCGCAGCACACGGTCGAATCGCTGCAGCCGGGACAAAGCCCGATCGATCATCTGCGCGACATCGCGCCGAACGATTCGGTGCAGGACTTCCGCAATTTCCTCGGCCGCTGGAATTTCGCGGGCGACCGCGCATTCGAGTCGGTGGATACGTTCTCCGGCGGCGAACGCGCGCGGCTTGCGCTTGCACTGATCGCATGGCGCAAGCCGAACGTGCTGCTGCTCGATGAGCCGACCAACCATCTCGACCTCGACATGCGCGAGGCGCTCGCCGAGGCGTTGTCCGACTTCCCCGGCGCGATCGTGCTGGTGTCGCATGACCGGCATCTGATCGGCCTGGTCTGCGATACGTTCTGGCGCGTCGCCGATGGCCACGTCGAGGCATTCGACGGCGATCTCGATGCGTACGCGGCATGGTTGCGTTCGCGCGGATCGGAGCCGAAGAAAAACCAGGTCGATCCGCCGCCGAAGAAAACTGCAGCGAAGGCGAGCGATTCCGATCCCTTGTCGAAACAGCAACGCAGCCGCTTCAGGCAGGTCGAGTCGCGCATGGGCGCGTTGCAGAGCGAACTTGCGCAGATCGAAGCGCAGCTCGCCGATCCGGCGATCTACGGCAACGATGGCGGCATCGAGATCGGACAGCTCGGCCAGCGCCAGGAAGCGCTCTCGCGCGAGCATGCGGCGCTGGAAACCGAATGGCTGGCGCTATACGAACGATTGGAAACT